>NZ_BCPO01000067.1:0-16671 GCF_016586105.1 Burkholderia sp. E168m15 | reverse complement strand
GAGATCGGCGTGAAGGTCGGCGACACGGTCGAGAAGGAACAGTCGCTCGTCACGCTCGAGTCGGACAAGGCGACGATGGACGTGCCGAGCCCGGCCGCCGGCGTCGTGAAGGACATCAAGGTCAAGGTGGGCGATTCGGTGTCGGAAGGCACGCTGATCGTGCTGCTCGAAGCCGCCGGCGCGCCGGCTGCCGCACCGCAGGCCAGCGCACCGGCTCCGGCCGCTGCCGCACCGGCGCCTGCTGCTGCACCGGCACCCGCGCCCGCGAAGGCTGCGCCGGCGCCGGCTGCTGCCGCCCCGGCCGCCGCGCCGTCGGGCGAATACCGCGCCAGCCACGCATCGCCGTCGGTCCGCAAGTTCGCACGCGAACTCGGCGTCGACGTCGCGCGTGTGCAGGGTTCCGGTCCGAAGGGCCGCATTACGAAGGAAGACGTCACGGGCTTCGTGAAGGGCGTGATGACCGGCCAGCGCGCGGCACCCGCCGCGGCAGCCGCACCGGCAGGCGGCGGCGAGCTGAACCTGCTGCCGTGGCCGAAGGTCGATTTCTCGAAGTTCGGCCCGTTCGAGGCGAAGCCGCTGTCGCGCATCAAGAAGATCTCGGGCGCGAACCTGCATCGCAACTGGGTGATGATCCCGCACGTCACGAACAACGACGAAGCGGACATCACCGAGCTCGAAGCGCTGCGCGTCCAACTGAACAAGGAGCACGAAAAGGCGGGCGTGAAGTTCACGATGCTCGCGTTCGTGATCAAGGCAGTCGTCGCCGCGCTGAAGAAATTCCCGACCTTCAACGCGAGCCTCGACGGCGACAACCTCGTGTTCAAGCAGTACTTCCACATCGGTTTCGCGGCCGATACGCCGAACGGCCTCGTCGTGCCGGTGATCCGCGATGCGGACAAGAAGGGCCTCGTCGACATCGCGAAGGAAATGAGCGACCTGTCGAAGGCCGCGCGCGAAGGCAAGCTGAAGCCGGACCAGATGCAAGGCGGCTGCTTCTCGATCTCGTCGCTCGGCGGGATCGGCGGGACGAACTTCACGCCGATCATCAATGCACCGGAAGTGGCGATCCTCGGGTTGTCGCGCGGCCAGATGAAGCCGGTGTGGGACGGCAAGCAGTTCGTGCCGCGGCTCATGCTGCCGCTGTCGCTGTCGTATGACCATCGCGTCATCGATGGCGCGGAAGCCGCGCGGTTCAATGCGTATCTCGGAGCGTTGCTCGGGGATTTCCGTCGCATCATTCTTTGATGAGATGAGGGGCTCGCGGGGGCGTGGGTTGGTTTTTGGTTCTCCACGCCCTTGTCGTTGAACCTGTTTTGCCAACGGTCTGCCAGCGTCGCCCCTGCGCGGGGCGGCGGTCACTTTTCTTTGTCTTCCAAAGAAAAGTAACCAAAAGAAAGGCGCGTCCTTGGGCGGACGGCAAAGGTGGTTCCCGCCCAACGTCGCGTTCTCTTGTCAGGCCGCATGTAGGCAGGTTCCGTCTTTTCGCCAGTCCCTCCCTCTCTCTCTGCAGCTAATCAAGAAGGGGACAGTCATGAGTCTCATCGAAGTCAAGGTTCCGGATATCGGCGATTTCAGCGGCGTCGATGTCATCGAAGTCAACGTCAAACCCGGCGACGTGATCGAAAAAGAGCAAACGCTCATCACGCTCGAATCCGACAAAGCCTCCATGGAAGTGCCCAGCGACGTCGCCGGCACCGTCAAGGAAGTCAAGGTCAAAGCCGGCGAGAAAGTCTCGCAAGGCACCGTCATCGCCATCGTCGAAGCCTCGGCAGGCGCAGCCGCGCCCGCACCCGCGAAAGCACCCGAGGCGCCGAAGCCCGCAGCCGCCGCACCGGCTCCGGCCACCGCCGCGCCGGCGCCTGCGCCGCAAGCCGGCAGCTACAGCGGCGCCGCCGACATCGAGTGCGACATGCTCGTGCTCGGCGCCGGCCCCGGTGGCTACTCGGCCGCGTTCCGCGCCGCCGACCTCGGCATGAAGACCGTACTCGTCGAACGCTATTCGACGCTCGGCGGCGTCTGCCTGAACGTCGGTTGCATCCCGTCGAAGGCGCTGCTGCATACGTCGCTCGTCGTCGAGGAAGCCGCGGCGCTCGCGTCGCACGGCATCACGTTCGGCAAGCCGCAGGTCGATCTCGACAAGCTGCGCGACTTCAAGGGCGGCGTCGTCAAGAAACTGACGACGGGCCTCGCCGGCATGGCGAAGGCACGCAAGGTCGAAGTGGTCACCGGCGTCGGCGCGTTCGTCGATCCGTTCCACATGGAAGTGCAGGGCGAAAACGGCAAGAAAGTCGTCAAGTTCAAGCAGGCCATCATCGCCGCCGGCTCGCAGGCCGTGAAGCTGCCGTTCATGCCGGAAGACCCGCGCGTCGTCGATTCGACGGGCGCGCTCGAACTGCGCCAGTTGCCCAAGCGCATGCTCGTGATCGGCGGCGGCATCATCGGCCTCGAAATGGCCACGGTGTACTCGACGCTCGGCGCCGAGATCGACGTCGTCGAAATGATGGACGGCCTGATGATGGGCGCCGACCGCGATCTCGTGAAGGTCTGGGAAAAGTACAACGCGAAGCGCTTCGGCAACGTGATGCTGAAGACCAAGACGGTCGGCGCGGAAGCGAAGGAAGACGGCATCTACGTGAAGTTCGAGGGCGAGAAGGCGCCGGCGGAAGCGCAGCGCTACGACCTCGTGCTCGTCGCGGTGGGCCGCAGCCCGAACGGCAAGAAGATCGGTGCCGACAAGGCCGGCGTCGCGGTCACCGACCGCGGCTTCATCGACGTCGACAAGCAGATGCGCACGAACGTGCCGCACATCTTCGCGATCGGCGATATCGTCGGCCAGCCGATGCTCGCGCACAAGGCCGTGCATGAAGGCCACGTCGCAGCGGAAGCCGCGCATGGCGAGAAGGCGTACTTCGACGCGCTGCAGATCCCGTCGGTGGCCTACACCGATCCGGAAGTGGCGTGGGCCGGCAAGACCGAAGACCAGTGCAAGGCCGAAGGCATCAAGTACGGCAAGGCCGTGTTCCCGTGGGCCGCTTCGGGCCGCGCGATCGCGAACGGCCGCGACGAAGGCTTTACGAAGCTGATCTTCGACGAGGAAACCCATCGCGTGATCGGCGGCGCGATCGTCGGCCTGAACGCGGGCGACCTGATCAGCGAAGTGTGCCTCGCGGTCGAGATGGGCGCGGACGCGGAAGACATCGGCAAGACGATCCATCCGCACCCGACGCTCGGCGAATCGGTCGGCATGGCCGCCGAGCTGTACGAAGGCGTCTGCACGGACCTGCCGCCGCAGCGCAAGAAGTAACGCGACCGGCACGGCCGGCCACGCGCCGGCCATGACAAAACGCCGTCGCCCGGGTAATCCGGGTGGCGGCGTTTTCTTTTGCGTGGCGCGCGACAGGCTCGAATGTGGCGGGCAGTTGCCGCTCGCGCGCATTCCGGCGCCAGAAACGAAAAAGCCGCGCTGGGCGCGGCTCTTTCAGGAGCAGGGGACGCTTACGCGGCCGGCTT
Source organism: Burkholderia sp. E168m15 (assembly GCF_016586105.1). NCBI lineage: Bacteria > Pseudomonadati > Pseudomonadota > Betaproteobacteria > Burkholderiales > Burkholderiaceae > Burkholderia > Burkholderia sp. E168m15. Next base: position 13,161 of record NZ_BCPO01000067.1, on the reverse strand, counting down.
GCTCGAACGACGTGCGGCAGCAGCGGTGGCAGCCTTCGTTGCGACGGCAGCAGCGGCGTTGAAGTTCGTTTCAGCGATTTCCACTGCTTGCTTCGTGGCCTTCTGGACCGTTTCGTACGTGGTGTTCGCAGCGTTCAGCGCCGACTTCAGTGCGGCGACAGCCGTTTCCGAACCGGCCGGGGCGTTCTTCGCGACGTTGTCGACGAGTGCCTGGACCTTCTTGTTCTGCTCTTCGAATTGCGCTTCGGCGACCTTCGCGAACTCGGCTTGCGTCGACGATGCGATTTCGTACAGGTGACGACCGTACGACAGCACCTTTTCCGCGACCGGCTGCGACAGGCTCGCTTGCAGCGCGATCAGTTCCTGCGCGTCCTTCACCGACAGCAGGCGCTGCGCGTTTTCCTGGCTCTCGGTCAGCGTCGACTTCACGACCTGCAGGTTGAGTTCGATCAGCTTTTCGACGCCTTCGAACGCCTTGGTCGTCAGACCGAACAGGCTTTCGAGGTTGGCTTTCTGGGCGGCGGCGATTTGCTCGGGGGTCAGCAAGGACATGTCAGGCTCCTGAAAAGCGATCGCGTCGATCGCAGAATAAAGGGCACTACGCTGGGGAACTTCGGCGCCGCGTGCTTTGTGCAACGCAGCAATGAGGCCTATTTTAGGGCAGAGAACACGGATGTCAAGCACTTTTTGTGCGTTGCACAATCGCGACAAATTATCGATAAAACAACGAGTTATCGCGGTCGTTCGGAATCGGTTTCAGGCTTGTTCCCACATGGTGCGCACGGTGGCGGGGCAAGCGCGCCGCACCATGATCATGCACAGGTAAACCTGACAGGCCCATGGAACGTTATCCTTCTGTTCCTGTCGAAAAACGCGCTGTTTCGATGCGCGTGCCGTGGCGACGTGCCGCCGCCACGGTCGAGACCGGCGCCTGTGGCACGCCGAGCACCGGATACGTACTTTCCCCGCTTTAAATCGCCTCCGAAGTGACGTTATCTCAATTAACCGCGTGGTAATCGGGAGACGGGCGCTGTCGGGCAGTGCATCCCATCGTTTTTTTCGATGGGATCGGAAGGGTCGATTGGCCGGAGGTTGGCCGACTCTTACATTCCGGTTTAAAGACGATCGGTAAGTGCCTAATATTGCTCTTTTTTTCAGCTTTAACTACACTTGCGGAAACCTCCCGCCCGCTTTGTCCAGACCCCAATGAAAGCCGAATCGTTTTCACCGCGCAGATTGTTGCAGAGCATGACGCTCGGCACCGCTGTGTCGGTCGCAGTCGCGTTGCTGGCGACCACCGCGTCCGTCACGCCCGCCGACGCCTTCGCCGCCACTGCGAAGACCCAAGCCGCCAAGAAAAAGGCCGTCGCTCCTGCTTCGTCAGCGAAGAAGAAGTCGGCCAAGGCGACCACCGATAAATCCGCCAAGGTCGCCGCGGCCGATGCGCCGCGCGCGAAAGCGTCGCGCAAGCGCGTGACGCTCGCGGCGAGCAACGTGCACGGCGGCCATCGCGGCGCGGTGCGCAAGGTCGCGTTCCAGCCGCGCCGTCCGACGGTCGGCCAGGCGTTCGGTCTGCACGATACGCCCGACGCGCTCGCGCTGCGCTCCAGCGTCGCGTACGTCGTCGACCAGAATTCCGGCGAGCCGCTGTTCGACAAGAATTCGCACGCGGTCGTGCCGATCGCGTCGATCTCGAAGCTGATGACGGCCATGGTCGTGCTCGACGCGAAGTCGCCGATGACCGACCAGCTCGAAGTCACCGACGAAGACCGCGACTACGAGAAGGGCACGGGCTCGCGCCTGTCGGTGGGCTCGGTGCTGTCGCGCGAGGACATGCTGCACATCGCGCTGATGGCGTCGGAAAACCGTGCGGCGGCCGCGCTGTCGCGTTACTACCCGGGCGGCCGTCCGGCGTTCATCGCGGCGATGAACGCAAAGGCGAAGGCGCTCGGCATGACCGATACGCACTTCGAGAATTCGACCGGCCTGTCGAGCTCGAACGTGTCGAGCGCGCGCGACCTCGTGAAGATGGTCAATGCGGCGTACCAGTACCCGATGATCCGCCAGTTCTCGACCGATCGCACGTACGAGGTGTACACGGGCAAGCGCAACCTGGTCTACAACAGCACCAACGCGCTGATCCGCGGCAACGGTTCGTGGGACATCGGCCTGCAGAAGACGGGCTTCATCAACGAAGCGGGTGAATGCCTCGTGATGCAGGCGACGATCCACGGCCGGCCGATGGTGATGGTGCTGCTGGATTCGTTCGGCAAGTACTCGCGCTTCGCCGACGCCTCGCGCCTGCGCAACTGGCTCGATGCCGGCGGCGGCGAACGCCTGACGGCGGCCAACACGCCGGCCGGCGGCACCTGATCGTGTGCGGCGGTTCGCCGCCGTACCGCACCGGTTGCTGCAACGAAAAAGCCCCGCAATCGCGGGGCTTTTTTTATCCGGCGAAACCGGAATCGGAGCCGGAAGCGGGGCCGACGGCGCGGCTCACGCCTGCCGCTGCAACCCGTCCACGTCCTTTTCGGGCGCCGGCCGGTAGCCGAGCGATTCCGAGATGGTGAGCGCCGTCCGGCTCAACTGGCCGAGCCACGCGTCCTGCAGGCGGTCGGCCGGCGCCGACAGCGACAGGCCCGCGACGAGCTTGCCCGAATCGTCGTAGATGCCGGCCGCGATGCAGCGCACGCCGAGTTCGAGCTCCTCGTTGTCGCGCGCGCACGATTGCTGGCGGACGATCGTCAGCTCGCGCTCGAGCTTCGCGATGTCGGTGATGCTGTTCTGCGTATGGCCGGACAGCCCGGTGCGCGTCGCATAGGCCCGCACGCGCGACGTTTCGTCGGCTGCGAGGAACAGCTTGCCGACCGACGTGAGGTGCAGCGGCGCGCGGCCGCCGATCGCGCGGACGACCTGCATTCCAGAGCGCTCGGAGTACGCGCGCTCGATATAGACGATCTCGTCGCCCTGGCGCACCGACAGGTTCACGGTCTGCCCGGTGAGGCGGTGCAGCTCGCGCATCGGCATCAGCGCCGCGTCGCGCACCGACAGGCGTGCCTTCACGAGGTTGCCGAGCTCGAGCAGCCGCATGCCGAGGCGGTAGGTGCCGGGATCGGAGCGGTCGACGAGGCGGCAGGTCACCATGTCGTTGAGGATGCGGTGCGCGGTCGACGGGTGCAGCTCCGTGCGCTGCGCAAGTTCCTTCAGGCTGACAGGGTCGCTGTGCGCGGCGAGCGCGTCCAGCAACCGCATCATGCGTTCGATCACCTGGATCGACGTTTTTGAATCCGGGGTGGGTTGGCTCATGTCGGGGGAGGAATCGGTTGACGCGTCAAGCGGTGTTGGAACGATTGTATCTCGTATCGTGAAAAAAGCGAACGCCGTTCGAGGAAGTCCTCGTTTCGCGTACCGCGGGCTTGCGCACGGGCCGGCGTTGGTCTTGCCAGCCAAACGTCGGATAATGAGAGCCGTTTTCTCGAAGGAGCACGTATGCGAGTCGGTTTGTTCGTGACCTGCCTGGTCGACCTGATGCGCCCCGAAATCGGCTTTTCGGCGCTCAAGCTGATTCGCGACGCCGGCTACGAAGTGATCGTGCCGCCCGCGCAGACCTGCTGCGGCCAGCCGGCCTACAACTCGGGCGACCGCGCGCTCGCGCGCGATCTCGCGGAAAAGACGCTGCGCGAGTTCGAGCAGTTCGATTACGTCGTCGCGCCGTCGGGTTCGTGCGGCGGGATGATCCGCGCGCACTACGGCGACCTGTTCCGCGACGATCCCGAACTGATGGGGCGTTACACGCGGTTCCAGCAGAAAGTCCACGAATTGACCGATTTTCTCGCGAACGTCGCGAAGGTGTCGCTCGCGCCGGGCGAATTCACCGGCCCGGTCACCTATCACGATTCGTGCTCGGGCCTGCGCGAGCTCGGCGTGAAGGCGCAGCCGCGTGCGCTGCTCGCGCAGCGCGGCGTCGCGGTGACCGAGATGAAGGATTGCGAGCACTGTTGCGGCTTCGGCGGCACGTTCTCGGTGAAATACGGCGACATCTCGGCGGCCATCGCGGACGAGAAATGCGCGAACGTGCGCGCGTCGGGCGCGGGCACCGTCGTGCTCGGCGATCTCGGCTGCATGCTGAACATCGAAGGGCGGTTGCGCCGCACCGGCGACCGCGACACGCGCGTGCTGCACGTCGCGCAGGTGCTGGCGGGCGACGTCTGACGCCCGGTTCCGCTCACTTTTCCCCGATACCGCGATGCAAGTCCAATCGATGCATTTCAAGGCGCGCGCCGGCCAGAAGCTGGCCGACCAGCGCCTGCAGCAGAACCTGAAGAAGCTGTCGACGAAGTTCGTGTCCGCGCGCGCCGACGCGATGACGCTGATCGACTTCCCGGCCACGCGCGCCGCGCTCAAGGCGCGCCGCAACCGCGCGCTGGAGCATCTCGACGTGTGGCTCGAGGCATTCGAGCGCGAGGCGACGCGGCGCGGCACGACGGTGCTGTTCGCGGAAACGACCGCGGACGCCGCGCGGCTCGTGGCCGACATTGCACGCCGGCACGACGTGAAGAAGGTCATCAAGACCAAGTCGATGGTGTCCGAGGAAATGCGCCTGAACGCGGTGCTCGCCGAGATGGGCGTGCAATCGATCGAGACGGACCTCGGCGAATACATCCTGCAGATCAACGACAACGAGCCGCCGAGCCACATCATCGCGCCCGTCGTGCACAAGGACAAGGACGAGATCGCCGACCTGTTCGCACGCACGCACCAGCGCGAGCGGCTCACCGAGATTCCGGACATGACGCGCGAGGCGCGCGAGGTGCTGCGCCCGCATTTCATGTCGGCCGACATGGGCGTGACGGGCGGCAACTTCGTGATTGCCGAGACGGGCTCGGTCGCGATCGTGACGAACGAAGGGAACGAGGGGATGTGCACGGTGATGCCGCGCGTGCATGTCGCGGTGACCGGCATCGAGAAGGTGTTGCCGACCCTCGAGGATCTCGCGACCGCGATGCGCCTGCTGCCGCGTTCCGCGACCGGGCAGAAGACGTCGAATTATTTCTCGCTGCTGACCGGGCCGCGCGGGCCGGGCGACGAAGACGGCCCCGAGCACAACTACGTGGTGCTCGTCGACGGCGGCCGCACGGGCCTGATCGGCGGCGAATTCCAGGAGATGCTGCGCTGCATCCGCTGCGGCGCCTGCATGAACCATTGCCCGGTGTACCAGAAGGTCGGCGGCCACGCGTACGGCTGGGTCTATCCGGGGCCGATGGGCTCGGTGCTGACGCCGAGCTACGTCGGGCTCGACCGCACGCTCGACCTGCCGCAGGCGGCGACGCTGTGCGGCGAATGCGACAGCGTCTGCCCGGCCGGGATTCCGTTGTCGCACCTGTTGCGCACGCTGCGCGAGAAGCAGGTCGAGCGCCACCTGCGGCCATGGCGCGAGCGCGCGGCGCTCGCCGCGTGGGGTTTCTTCGCCCGGCGGCCGCTGCTGTATGCGCTGACGACCAAGCTCGCGGTGCGCATCCTCGAGCGGCTGGGCGGCGACGGCGGCATGCTGCGGCGCCTGCCGATGATGGGCGGCTGGATGGATACGCGCGACATGCCGACGCCGACCGGGCGCACCTTCCGCGAGCTGTATGCGGCGTCGCAAAGCCATCTCGGCTGACACTGTTCAGCGGGCAGCAACAGTGCGTTCGCTATTTGTATATTTATCTCGATAGATGCGATCTATAGAATCTCGTCTGTAGTCCCCGGAATTGGGTTTCGGGGTACGAGGTCAAGGAGGTCCGCATCATGAAAAAGACAATATCGATGTACTGGCCGCTGGCAATCGTGGTTCCGCTGGCAGCGGTTGCCTATCTGCATGCGATGGCCGGTGCGCCGTCGCGCGGCCCGCTCGCGGTTCACCAGGCGTCCGCCGAACTGGCGCGCGCGGTGTCGTTCGGGCTGGTCGGCGACGCGGCACAGCCGCTGCCGGCGGCGTCCGGCGACATGGTGCTCGCTGCGCCGAAGGCGCTGTAAGGCAGGGCGCCGTCGCTTTGCGCGACGGCGCGATTTCGGCCGCCTTTGTATAATGGCGTGTTCTTCTCCCACGCGGTCCGCCGCGGCTTTTCGATAGTGCGATGACCCGCGTTGCGATCTGTTTCGTCTGTCTCGGCAACATCTGCCGTTCGCCCACCGCGGAAGGCGTGATGCGCCACCAGGTCGACGCGGCCGCGCTGGCCGACCGGATCGCGATCGATTCGGCCGGCACCGGCGACTGGCACGTGGGCGAGCCGCCCGATACGCGGGCGCAGGCGGCGGCCCGCAGCCGCGGCTACGATCTGTCGGCGCTGCGCGCCCGGCAGGTGAGCGCGGCGGATTTCGAACAATTCGACCTGCTGCTCGCGATGGACGAGGCGAATCTCGCCGAACTGCGCCGCCGTTGCCCGCCGCAGCACCGCGAGAAAGTGCGCCTGTTGATGGAATTCGCGCCGGGCGCGACCGAAACCGAAGTGGCCGATCCGTATTTCGGCGGCGCGCAAGGCTTCGAGCAGGTGCTCGACCAGGTCGAGCGCGCATGCGCGGGTCTGCTGGAGACGCTGCGCGCACGCACGGCGCACTGACCGCACGCTATTCAGCGGCCTGCGAATACCCTTTCAAAGACATGGATACTTGACTAAAAACGTCAAATATTTATACTTGACCAAAATCGTCAAGATTGCAGTCCCCTAGACACCATGAGACTCACCACCAAAGGCCGTTTCGCCGTCACGGCGATGATTGACTTGGCACTGCGCCAGGAGCAGGGCCCGGTGACGCTTGCAGGCATCAGCCAGCGCCAGCGGATTTCGCTCTCGTATCTCGAACAGCTGTTCGGCAAGCTGCGCAGGCATGAAATCGTCGAATCCGTGCGCGGCCCGGGCGGCGGCTACAACCTCGCGCGTCGCGCGCAGGACGTCACCGTTGCCGACATCATCATCGCGGTCGATGAACCGCTCGACGCCACGCAGTGCGGCGGCAAAGGCACGTGCGACGGCTCGAAGCAGCCCGACGGCCATTGCATGACGCACGAGCTGTGGTCGACGCTGAACCAGAAGATGGTCGAATACCTCGATTCGGTGTCGCTGCAGGATCTCGTCGATCAGCAGCGCGCACGCGAGGGCGCCCCCGCGGTGCTGCGCGACCGTCGCGCGCCGGAGCCCGTCGCCGCACCGGCCGAGCCCGTGCGCACGATGCCGCTCGGCCCCAATTCGGTGTTCAACATCGCGAGTTCGTGAGCGCGAAAGCGCCCGCCATACCCCATAACGCACATAGTCCCTGCACAGAATACCCGGAGCGACAGATGACCCAAGAGACTCTCCACCTGCCCATCTATATGGATTACAGCGCGACGACGCCCGTCGATCCGCGCGTGGTCGACAAGATGGTGCCGTACTTGCGCGAGCAGTTCGGCAACCCGGCGTCGCGCAGCCACGCTTACGGCTGGGACGCGGAGCGTGCAGTCGAGGAAGCGCGCGAACAGGTGGCCGCACTCGTGAACGCCGACCCGCGCGAGATCATCTGGACGTCCGGCGCCACGGAGTCGGACAACCTCGCGATCAAGGGCGCCGCGAACTTCTACAAGGGCAAGGGCAAGCACATCATCACGGTGAAGACCGAGCACAAGGCCGTGCTCGATACGTGCCGCGAGCTCGAGCGCGACGGTTTCGAAGTCACCTATCTCGACGTGAAGGATGACGGCCTGATCGACCTCGACGTGTTCAAGGCCGCGCTGCGCCCGGACACGATCCTCGTGTCGGTGATGCACGTGAACAACGAGATCGGCGTGATCCAGGACATCGAGACGATCGGCGAAATCTGCCGCGAGAAGGGCATCGTGTTCCACGTCGATGCCGCGCAGTCGACCGGCAAGGTCGCGATCGACCTCGCGAAGCTGAAGGTCGACCTGATGTCGTTCTCGGCACACAAGACCTACGGCCCGAAGGGCATCGGCGCACTGTACGTGCGCCGCAAGCCGCGCGTGCGCATCGAAGCGCAGATGCACGGCGGCGGTCACGAGCGCGGCATGCGTTCGGGCACGCTGCCGACGCACCAGATCGTCGGCATGGGTGAAGCGTTCCGCATCGCGCGCGAGGAAATGGCGACCGAGAACGAGCGCATCCGCATGCTGCGCGACAAGCTGCTGCGCGGCCTGTCGCAGATCGAGGAAACCTACGTGAACGGCGACATGGATCACCGTGTCCCGCACAACCTGAACATCAGCTTCAACTTCGTCGAAGGCGAGTCGCTGATCATGGCGATCAAGGACGTCGCGGTGTCGTCGGGCTCCGCGTGCACGTCGGCGTCGCTGGAGCCGTCGTACGTGCTGCGTGCGCTCGGCCGCAACGACGAGCTCGCGCACAGCTCGATCCGCTTCACGGTCGGCCGTTTCACGACGGAGCAGGAAGTCGACTTCGTGATCAACCTGCTGAACAGCAAGATCGCGAAGCTGCGCGAACTGTCGCCGCTCTGGGAAATGCACCAGGAAGGCATCGATCTGTCGACGATCGAATGGGCCGCACACTGATACCGCATTGAATGCAACCGCGGGCGGATTGACGCACGCAGACGTAACGAGTCAAGGAGTCTGAGTCATGTCTTACAGCAACAAGGTTCTGGATCACTACGAAAACCCGCGCAACGTCGGTTCGTTCGCGAAGGACGACGACACGGTCGGCACGGGCATGGTCGGCGCGCCGGCATGCGGCGACGTGATGAAGCTGCAGATCCGCGTCGGCGCGGACGGCGTGATCGAAGACGCGAAGTTCAAGACCTACGGTTGCGGTTCGGCGATCGCATCGAGCTCGCTCGTCACCGAATGGGTGAAGGGCAAGACGCTCGACGAGGCACTGTCGATCAAGAACACGCAGATCGCCGAAGAACTCGCGCTGCCGCCGGTGAAGATTCACTGCTCGATCCTCGCGGAAGACGCGATCAAGGCAGCCGTGGCCGACTACAAGAAGCGCCACGACACCAAGGAAAGCGATCAGGCAGCAGCCTGAGCGGCATCGAGCGGCTAGGGAAGGAAACGCGGGGCCTCCGAGTGGGGCGCCGCGGCAAGGACATCATGGCAATTACACTGACCGAAAAAGCAGCACAGCACGTTCAGAAATACCTCGTCCGTCGCGGCAAGGGTGTGGGCCTGCGGCTTGGCGTTCGTACGACCGGGTGCTCGGGGCTCGCGTACAAGCTCGAGTATGTCGACGATCTGGCTCCCGAGGATCAGGTGTTCGAGAGCCATGGCGTGAAGGTCGTCGTCGATCCGAAGAGCCTCGCGTATATCGACGGCACCGAGCTCGACTTCGCCCGCGAAGGCCTGAACGAAGGGTTCAAGTTCAACAACCCGAACGTGAAGGACGAGTGCGGGTGCGGGGAATCGTTCCGCGTGTGACGCGGCTCCCTCCGCGCGATGCGGGCAAGAGGCGGCACGGGCCGCCTTTTTAATGTGCGGCGTTTGCCGCACGACGAACCGGAATTGAACGCGACGATGGTTTCGCTGAAAGACAGCCATTTCGATCTGTTTCACCTGCCGGCGCAATTCGCGCTCGACGAGACGGCGCTCGACGCCGCCTACCGGACGGTGCAGACGCAGGTGCATCCCGACCGCTTCGCGGCGGCCGGCGACGCGCAAAAGCGTATCGCGATGCAATGGGCCACTCGCGCGAACGAGGCGTACCGCACGCTGCGCGATCCGTTGAAGCGCGCGTCCTATCTGCTGTCGCTGCGCGGTGTCGACATCGGCGCGGAAAACAACACGGCGATGGAGCCTGCGTTCCTGATGCAGCAGATGGAGTGGCGCGAGGGCATCGAGGATGCCGCGGCCGCCCGCAACGTCGACGCGCTCGATGCGCTGCTCGCCGAGCTGCGCGACGAGAAGCGCGTGCGCGTCGAGCGCCTCGGCACGCTGCTCGACAGCGGCGCCGACCAGGCCGCCGCGGAAGCCGTGCGCCAGCTGATGTTCATCGAACGGGTCGCGTCGGAAGTGGGCGCGCAGATCGAGCGCCTCGAAACTTAACCGCGTGCCTTGCGGCACGCGCAGCAAACGGGCCGAGCGCCCGAACGAACCAAGATGGCTTTACTGCAAATTTCCGAACCGGGCATGGCGCCGGCGCCGCACCAGCGGCGACTCGCCGTCGGGATCGATCTCGGCACGACGAACTCGCTGGTCGCCGCCGTGCGCAACAGCGTGCCCGAAGTCCTGCCGGACGAAGCGGGCCGCGTGCTGCTGCCGTCGGTGGTCCGTTACCTCGAGAAGGGCGGCCGCCGCATCGGCCACGAAGCGAAGGAGCAGGCCGCGACCGATCCGCGCAACACGATCGTGTCGGTCAAGCGCTTCATGGGCCGCGGCAAGGCCGAGGTCGAAGGCGCGGCGAACGCGCCGTACGAATTCGTCGATGCGCCGGGCATGGTGCAGATCCGTACGATCGACGGCGTGAAGAGCCCGGTCGAAGTGTCGGCCGAGATTCTCGCGACGCTGCGTTATCGCGCGGAAGATTCGCTCGGCGACGATCTGGTCGGCGCGGTGATCACGGTGCCCGCTTACTTCGACGATGCGCAGCGCCAGGCGACCAAGGATGCCGCGCGTCTCGCGGGCCTCAACGTGCTGCGCCTGCTGAACGAACCGACCGCCGCGGCGATTGCCTATGGCCTCGACAACGCGGCCGAAGGCCTGTACGCGGTGTACGACCTCGGCGGCGGCACGTTCGACCTGTCGATCCTGAAGCTGACCAAGGGCGTGTTCGAGGTGCTGGCCGCGGGCGGCGATTCCGCGCTCGGCGGCGACGATTTCGACCACGCGCTGTTCGGCCACGTGCTCGCGCAGGCCGGGATCGACGCGAAGACGCTCGCGCCCGAAGATGTGCGCCTGCTGCTCGATCGGGTGCGCGTGCTGAAGGAAGCGCTGTCGTCGGCGCCCGAAGCGGCGCTCGACGTGACGCTGTCGAGCGGCGCACACCTCGTGCAGACGATTTCGCACGATACCTTCGCGTCGCTCGTCGAGCCGCTCGTGCAGCGCACGCTCACGCCGACCCGCAAGGCGCTGCGCGATGCGCAGGTCACGCCGGCCGACATCAAGGGCGTCGTGCTCGTCGGTGGCGCGACGCGCATGCCGGTGATCCGCGACGCGGTCGCCAAGTATTTCGGCCAGCCGCCGCTCGTGAACCTCGACCCGGACCAGGTCGTCGCGCTCGGCGCGGCGATCCAGGCCGATCTGCTCGCGGGCAATCGCGGCACCGGCGACGACTGGCTGCTGCTCGACGTGATTCCGCTATCGCTCGGTGTCGAGACGATGGGCGGCCTCGTCGAGAAGATCATTCCGCGCAATTCGACGATTCCGATCGCGCGTGCGCAGGAATTCACGACCTTCAAGGACGGCCAGACCGCGATGGCGATCCACGTCGTGCAGGGCGAGCGCGAGCTCGTCGCCGACTGCCGGTCACTCGCGCGCTTCGAGCTGCGCGGCATTCCGCCGATGACGGCGGGCGCCGCGCGCATTCGCGTGACGTATCAAGTCGACGCGGACGGCCTGCTGTCGGTGTTCGCACGCGAGCAGTTGTCGGGCGTCGAGGCATCGGTCGTCGTGAAGCCGTCGTACGGCCTCGCCGACGACGACATCGCGAAGATGCTGGAAGACAGCTTCAAGACCGCCGAAATCGACATGCGGGCCCGCGCGCTGCGCGAAGCGCAGGTCGAGGCCGAACGGATGCTCGAGGCGACGCAGGCCGCGCTGGCGGCCGACGGCGAACTGCTCGAGGCCGACGAGCGCGCGCAGGTCGACGCGCTGGCCGCGGCGTTGCGCGCGGTCGCGCAGGGCGACGATACGCAGGCGATCGAAGCGGCGACCAAGGCGCTGGCCGACGGTACCGACGAATTTGCGGCGCGCCGGATGGACAAGAGCATCAAGCGCGCGCTGTCGGGCCGCCGGCTCGACGAGATCTGAACCCACGAACCGCGCATCGGCCGGCAACGGCCCGCGCGATGATGAACGTGCGGCGCGCGGCGCCGCACCCTGACTGACGGAACGAACATGCCTCAACTGGTGGTGCTGCCTCACGTCGAACTGTGCCCGGACGGCGCGGTGATCGACGCGACGCCCGGCAAGAGTATCTGCGACAACCTGCTCGATCACGGGATCGAGATCGAACATGCATGCGAGAAGTCGTGCGCATGCACGACGTGCCACGTGGTGATCCGCGAAGGCTTCAACGATCTGACGCCGTCCGAGGAGGACGAGGACGATCTGCTGGACAAGGCGTGGGGCCTCGAGCCGACGTCGCGTCTGTCGTGCCAGGCGATCGTGAAGGAAGATTCGGACCTGGTGGTCGAGATCCCGAAGTACTCGATCAACCACGCGAAGGAAAATCACTGACAGGAACCGGAGGCAGGCGATGAAATGGACCGATTCGCGTGAAATAGCCATTGCGCTGGCGGACAAGCACCCCGACATCGACCCGCAGCGGATCAACTTCGTCGACCTGCGCCAGTGGGTGCTCGAGCTCGACGGCTTCGACGACGATCCGACGCATTCCGGCGAGAAGATCCTCGAGGCGATCCAGGCACACTGGATCGACGAATCGGATTTCGACGACGAGGACTGATCGACCCCGACCCGAACGGCCACGGCGTGCGCTGCAACGGTGCACGCCGCGTCAATGAAAACGGCTCGTGAGCGCTTGCTCGCGAGCCGTTTTCGTTTTGGGCGACGCCGCGCACGACGTGCAGGCAGCGGGACGCCGGCGACTACACGATCAGTTTCAAGCGCCGACCAGCGTGCCGTTCTCGATCCGCACGCGCTGACCCTGGCCGAACGGCGGCGGGTTGTGGTACGTGAACGTGCGCGTCGCGCCGCTTTCCATCTGCACTTGCACCTGATAGTCGGTTTCCGCGCGGACCTGCTTCTCGACCTGGTTGCCGGCGAGACCGCCGCCCAGCGCGCCGATGATCGTCATCGCGGTGCGGCCGTTGCCGTTACCGAACTGGTTGCCGAGCAGGCCACCGGCCGCTGCGCCGCCCACGGCGCCGATCCCCGAGCTCTGGCCCGGCGTGCGCGTCTGCGTGATCGCGACGACCGTACCGCAGCTCTGGCAGTAGGCCTGCGCCGGCGCCGACGGCTGCTGCGCGTATTGCGGCGGCTGCGGCGCGGTCGTG
>NZ_BCPO01000066.1:0-10184 GCF_016586105.1 Burkholderia sp. E168m15 | reverse complement strand
TGCGCGGCGGCCTGTTCCGCGGCTTGCCGCTGCGCTTGCGCGGCCAGCGCGGCGCTGGCGGCCGCGGCCGTATCGACGGCCGGTTGCGACGCGATCAGCGCGGCCTGGGTCTGGCCATTCTGTTCATTGCTGCTGGTGGCTTTCGGGAAGACGCCCGTGATCGCTGCCGTCGCCGCGAGGCTGGCGACGATAACGGCGCCCGCTGCGGTGGCGATCAGCGGGTGGAGGCGTTGCTTTTGCGGCGTGGTCTGAGTCTGATTGTCCATTTTTTTCTCCAAGGTCGATCCGCATCGGCGCGCTGCGCCGGAGCAGGATCCCACGCTCGGGAGCGAGCAGACTCGGCGTTCCGGCGCCTCGTTCTGGTCCCGTGGTCATGCGTGGTGACGCAACAGGAGTGTCGTCCACGGCCCAGCGGCGCGCCGTATCAAGGTGTAACGAATTGCAGCGCGGGATCAGCGCTTGCTACCGGGAAAACCCGGAGAAGGGCGTCGCGACAAGGGAATAAAACAGGGGAGGATCGAAGGCCGGCAGACGCCGGCTGGCGGGATTTACGCGTCGTTACAAAGCCGACGCGTGCGCGCCACGGGGCGCGGCGCACACGCGGTCGCGGGCGTCAGTCTTCGCGGCGCAGATGCGGGAACAGCAGCACGTCGCGGATCGTCGGGCTGTCGGTCAGCAGCATCACGAGACGGTCGATGCCGATCCCGCAGCCGCCGGTCGGAGGCATCCCGTATTCGAGCGCGCGGATGTAGTCGGCGTCGAAGAACATCGCTTCCTCGTCGCCCGCGTCCTTCTGCTCGACCTGCTTCTTGAAGCGCGCGGCCTGGTCTTCCGGATCGTTCAGCTCCGAGAAGCCGTTCGCGATCTCGCGGCCGGTCATGAACAGCTCGAAACGCTCGGTGATGCCCGGCACCGTATCCGACGCGCGTGCGAGCGGCGACACCTCGACCGGGTAGTCGATGATGAACGTCGGTTCCCACAGCTGCGCTTCGGCCGTTTCCTCGAACAGCGCGAGCTGCAGCGCGCCGATGCCGGCGTTCAGGAACGCCGGCTGCGACACGTCGACGCCGAAGCGCTTCAGTTCGGTGCGCAGGAACGCGTCGTCCGACAGCTGGCCGTCGGTGTAGTCCGGTGCGTACTTCTGGATCGCCTGCGTGATCGTCAGGCGATGGAACGGCTTCGCGAGGTCGAGTTCACGGCCTTGATACTGGATCGTCGCGGTGCCGAGCGCATCGATCGCCGCCTGGCGGATCAGTTGCTCGGTGAAGTCCATCAGCCAGCGGTAGTCGGTGTACGCGGCGTAGAACTCCATCATCGTGAATTCCGGATTGTGACGCGGCGACACGCCTTCATTCCGGAAATTGCGGTTGATCTCGAACACGCGCTCGAAGCCGCCGACGATCAGGCGCTTCAGGTACAGTTCCGGCGCGATGCGCAGGAACATCTGCATGTCGAGCGCATTGTGATGCGTGACGAACGGCTTCGCGGCCGCGCCGCCCGGGATCGGGTGCAGCATCGGCGTCTCGACTTCCATGAAGTCGGCGTTGTCCATGAACTTGCGGATCGACGCGATCGTCTTCGTGCGGGCGCGGAACGTGTCGCGCGTTTCCGGCGTGACGATCAGGTCGACGTAGCGCTGGCGATAGCGCATTTCCTGGTCGGACAGCCCGTGGAACTTGTCCGGCAGCGGACGCAGCGCCTTCGACAGCAGGCGCAGCTCCTTGCACTGGACCGACAGCTCGCCCTTGTTGGTGCGGAACAGCACGCCGCGCGCGGCGACGATGTCGCCGAGGTCCCACTTCTTGAACGCGTCGTAGGTGTCGGCGCCGACGTCGTTCGGCGTCACGAAGAACTGGATCTGGCCCGAGCCGTCCTGCACCGTCGCGAAGCTCGCCTTGCCCATCACGCGCTTGAGCATCATGCGGCCGGCCACCGACACCTCGACCGGGTTCGCTTCGAGCGCGGCCTTGTCCGAATCGGCGAATTTGGCCTGCAGGTCGGCTGCGTGGTGCTCGGGGCGGAAATCGTTCGGGTAGGCGACGCCTTGCTCGCGCAACGCGCGCAGCTTCTCGCGGCGCTCGGCGATGATCTGGTTTTCGTCCGCCGTGACGGCGGGCTGCGTTTGGGTCGGTTCGGTCATGATGGTCGGAATTCGGAGTGGGGTGCGGCAACGCAAACGGAAAGGGCGGCGCGGGCCGGCCGCGCCGCGGCGCTTACACGCCCTGTTTGAGGCTCGCGCTGATGAAGTCGTCGAGGTCGCCGTCGAGCACCGCCCGCGTGTTGCTCATTTCGACGTTCGTGCGCAGGTCCTTCACGCGACTCTGGTCGAGCACGTACGAGCGGATCTGGTGGCCCCAGCCCACATCGGTCTTGCTCGATTCGAGCTTGTCCTGCTCGGCCTGGCGCTTGCGCATTTCGACTTCGTACAGGCGCGACTTCAGCATCGCCATCGCTTCGGCGCGGTTGCGGTGCTGCGAGCGGTCGTTCTGGCACTGCACGACGATGCCCGTCGGCATGTGCGTGATCCGCACCGCGGAGTCGGTCTTGTTGATGTGCTGGCCGCCCGCGCCCGACGCGCGGTACGTGTCGATGCGCAGGTCGGCCGGGTTGATCTCGACTTCGATCGAATCGTCGATTTCCGGATAGACGAACACCGACGAGAACGACGTGTGGCGGCCGCCCGACGAGTCGAACGGCGACTTGCGCACGAGGCGGTGGATGCCCGTTTCGGTGCGCAGGAAGCCGTACGCGTATTCGCCCGTGACCTTGACCGTCGCGTTCTTGATGCCGGCGACGTCGCCGTCGGACTCTTCGAGCACTTCGGCCTTGAAGCCCTTGCGCTCGCAGTAGCGCAGGTACTGGCGCAGCAGCATCGACGCCCAGTCGCATGCCTCGGTGCCGCCGGCGCCGGCCTGGATGTCGATGAAGCAGTTGTTCGGATCGGCCGGGTTCGAGAACATCCGGCGGAATTCGATGTCGCCGACGCGCGCTTCGAGCTTCGCGGCGTCGTCTTCCGATGCGAGAAGGGTGTCTTCGTCGCCTTCCTCGCGGGCCAGCTCGAACAGGTCGAGCGCGTCGCGCAGGTCGCTATCGAGCGCGGTGAGCGTCGTGACGACGCCTTCGAGCAGCTTCTTCTCGCGACCGAGTGCCTGGGCGTTCTTCGAATCGTTCCAGACGTTCGGGTCTTCGAGTTCCTTGTTGACTTCGGTCAGACGCGCGGCTTTGGCGTCGTAGTCAAAGATACCCCCGAAGCTCGCCCGCGCGATTGCGCAGGTCGAGCAGGGAGCTTTCGATCGCGTTGAGACGTTCCGCTTCCATGATCGTTCGCTGTTCCGGCTTCGTAAAAAAGCGGAATTATAGCTGATCGGCAAACTTGCTCGGTGACGCAAACGGTGCCCGTACGCGTGTCGGCGGCCCCGTCCGGCGCGGCGTGCACGCGTGCGGCGGCGCGTCGCGGCGCGGTCGGCCTGCTCAGCCGGCCGCGTGTTCGACGATCAACTGGACGCGCGTGACGCCGTTCCACGTATCGGCGACGAGCCGGTACGCGACCAGCGCGCTCGCCGGCAGCGGCTCGGTGTGGTTGAACCAGATCGCGTTGAAGCGCTGGCGGCCACGCGCAAGCTGCAGCTTCAGGTGCTTTTCCTTCACGAGCGACTGCGACACGACGTCGAATTCGCCCGAGAAAAGCGGGGCCGGAAAGCCTTGCCCCCACACGGCTTCGTCGAGCAGGCCGACGAACTGCGGCGTGAAGTACGCGTCCTCGAGTTCGCCGTCGGTCTCGATCACGCGGGCCAGCGCGTCATCGGACAGCCATTCGCGCGCGACGGCCTCGAACGCGGCCGCGAAGCGCGGCACGTTGTCGGTGTCGAGCGTAAGGCCGGCCGCCATCGCGTGGCCGCCGAACGCGACGATCAGGTCCGGTTCGCGCTTCGACACGAGGTCGAGCGCGTCGCGCAGGTGGAAGCCGGCGATCGATCGGCCGGAACCCTTGACCCGCTTGCCTTCGTCGTCGGCGTGCGCGAACGTGAACGACGGACGGTGGAATTTCTCCTTGAGCCTGCCGGCGACGATGCCGATCACGCCCTGGTGCCACGCGGGATTGAACAGCGTGATCGTGCACGCGTCGGCCGGATCGACGTCGGCGAGATCGGCGAGCGCCTGCTGCTGCATGCCGGCCTCGATTTCGCGGCGCTCGCGGTTCATCACGTCGAGCTGTTGCGCGAGATCCCATGCACGGCCGATGTCGTCGGTGATCAGGCATTCGATGCCGAGCGACATGTCGGACAGCCGCCCGGCGGCGTTCAGGCGCGGGCCGAGGCCGAAGCCGAGGTCGAAGCCCGACGCGGTGCGCGCTTCGCGCGCGGCGGCGCGGAACAGCGCGGCGATGCCCGGCTGCATGCGGCCGTTGCGGATGCGCTGCAGCCCCTGCGCGACCAGCACGCGGTTGTTGCCGTCGAGCCGCACGACGTCGGCGACGGTGCCGAGCGCGACGAGGTCGAGCAGGCCGTCGAGGCGCGGCTCGGCTTCCTTGCTCGCGAACGCGCCGCGGCGGCGCAGCTCGGCGCGCAGCGCGAGCAGCACGTAGAACATCACGCCGACGCCGGCGAGGTGCTTGCTCGGGAATGCGCAGCCGGGCTGGTTCGGGTTGACGATCGCGCGCGCGGCGGGCAGCGCGTCGCCGGGCAGGTGGTGGTCGGTCACGAGCACGTCGATGCCGCGCGCGTTCGCGGCTTCGACGCCGGCGACGCTCGCGATCCCGTTGTCGACGGTGATCAGCAGGTCGGGCTTGCGCGCGGCCGCGAGCTCGACGATCTCGGGCGTGAGGCCGTAGCCGTATTCGAAGCGGTTCGGCACCAGGTAGTCGATCTGCGCGCCGAACATCCGCAGGCCGCGCACCGCGACCGCGCAGGCCGTCGCGCCGTCGCAGTCGTAATCGGCGACGACCAGCAGGCGCCGCTTGTCGGCGATCGCGTCGGCGAGCAGCGCCGCCGCATCGGCGCAGCCTTTCAGTTCGGTGGGCGGCACCAGGCGCGCGAGCGCGGTCTCGATGTCGACGGGCGACTGCACGCCGCGCGACGCGTACAGGCGCGCGAGGACGGGGTGCAGACCGTGGCGCGCAAGCGCTTCGGCGTCGGCGGGCGCGACGGGGCGGGTAACGATCCGGGTCATTCGGGGTCTGCTGGTTATTCGAACAGGGAGGCAAGCGCGCGGCGGCGCCAGAACTTGCGCAGATCGCCGCGCGTCGCGTGCAGCGTCACGGAACTCGTGTCGCCGCACAGCGTGACATCCACGCTCGCCAGCTCGCCGTTCTGCAGCGCGGCGAGCGCGGGCGCGAACCAGTCGCGCTCGAGCGCGGCGAGGCCATCGTGCCAGCGGGCCCAGTCCTGCTCGATGAACGGAGTGGTCAGCGCCGGCAGGTCGACGAGCGTCGCGCCGTCGGCGGCAGGCAGCGCGCGGAATGTCGCAGGCGGGCTGCCGGCTTCGATTTGCGCGGCGCGCGCGAGGCCGAGCGCGGCGGGCGACGCCGACAGCACGCGCGCGAACGGCTTGCCGACCGGCTTCAGCGTGCCCTGCGCGTGGAACCAGACCGAATTGACGGCGGGCAGCCCCCGGGCCTCGCGGGCTTCGTTGACCGGGTGCTGGAACCACGCCATCTGCACTTCGTTCTGCAGTTTCATCCACATCCGCGAGCGCTCTCCCGTATGCGCCTCGTGCGGCAGCCAGATCTCGATGTTGCGGCCGCTGGCGCGCAGCGGCGCGGCGCCGGCGAGGCGCGCGAGCTGGTCGCTCGACAGATACCAGCGCGCCGGGTTCGGCGCTTCGAGCCGTACGCCCAGTTCCTCGATCAGCGGTCGTGCGACCGCGAGCAGCGCGGCCGCGTCGCCGTCGTCGAGCGCGAGGGCGGCCGGATCGACGAGCACCAGGTGATCGTGCGCGATTTCGACGTGCACGGGCTCGACGCACGCCCACGCGTGCGTGCCGGGGTCGCCGCCGTCGGCCAGCAGCATGTAGGGCGCGAGCGGTGCCTCGTCCGCGGCATTGCCCTGCGTGGCGCCGAACCGGCTGGCCAGCCAGCGCTCGTGCGGCAGCGTGCGCTGGAAGTCCTCGCCGGCCACGCGCTCGACGAGGCTCGCGCGGGCGAGCAACTTCTGGAGCGCGGGGCTGTCCAGCGTGTGGAGGGACGAGGCCGCATCGGCCGCCGACGGCAGCGCGAACGGAACGAGAAAATGGAGGCGTCGGTCGTGCATGATGGTGCGCATTGTATGGCAAACTGCGCGCGTGATCGGGCCGGCTGACGGCCCGTTCGCGTCCGGCGGCCGTTTTTCGACCGTGCCCGGGCTGCCGGCCACCACCCGGCGGCGGTTCGGCCGCGGCGCGCCTCCCGCCGTAACCAGCAGAAAGGATTCGCTTGAAACTTCCGTACGAATGGCAGATCGGCTGGCGCTACACGCGCGCCGGCAAACGCACGACCGGCAACGGCTTCATTTCCTTCATCGCGCTCGTGTCGATGCTCGGGATCGCGCTCGGCGTCGCGGCGCTGATCGTCGTGCTGTCGGTGATGAACGGCTTCCAGAAGGAAGTGCGCGACCGCATGCTGTCGGTGCTCGCGCACGTCGAGGTGTTCTCGCCGACGGGGTCGATGCCCGACTGGCAACTGACCGCGCAGGAAGCGCGCCGCAATCCGTCGGTGATCGGCGCCGCGCCGTACGTCGACGCGCAGGCGCTGCTCACGCGCCAGGACGCCGTGAGCGGCGTGATGCTGCGCGGCGTCGAGCCGTCGCTCGAGCCGCAGGTGTCCGACATCGGCAAGGACATGAAGGCCGGCCAGCTCGGCGCGCTCGTGCCGGGCCAGTTCGGCATCGTGCTCGGCGACGCGCTCGCCGGCAACCTCGGCGTGACGGTCGGCGACAAGGTCACGCTCGTCGCGCCCGAAGGCTCGATCACGCCGGCCGGGATGATGCCGCGCCTGAAGCAGTTCACGGTGGTCGGCGTGTTCGAATCGGGCCACTACGAATACGACAGCACGCTCGCGATGATCAACATCCGCGACGCCGAGGCGCTGTTCCGGATGAGCGCGCCGACCGGCGTGCGGCTACGGCTCACCGACATGCAGAAGGCGCCGCAGGTCGCGGTCGAGCTGTCGCACACGCTGTCGGGCAGCCTGTACATTCGCGACTGGACCCAGCAGAACAAGACGTGGTTCTCGGCCGTGCAGATCGAGAAGCGGATGATGTTCATCATCCTCACGCTGATCATCGCGGTGGCCGCGTTCAACCTCGTGTCGTCGCTCGTGATGACGGTGACCAACAAGCAGGCGGACATCGCGATCCTGCGCACGCTCGGCGCGCAGCCGGGATCGATCATGAAGATCTTCGTCGTGCAGGGCGTGACGATCGGCTTCGTCGGCACCGCGTCCGGCGTCGCGCTCGGCTGCCTGATCGCGTGGAGCATCCCGTGGCTGATCCCGATGATCGAGCACCTGTTCGGCGTGCAGTTCCTGCCGCCGTCGGTGTATTTCATCAGCGAGCTGCCGTCCGAACTCGTCGCGAGCGACGTGATCCGGATCGGGCTGATCGCGTTCGCGCTGTCGGCCGTCGCGACGCTCTATCCGAGCTGGCGCGGCGCGAAGGTGAAGCCGGCGGAGGCGCTGCGCTATGAATGACCGCGCGGCCGCATTCGCGGATTCACGACAACAACACAACAGACAGGATTCGGCAGGTATGCAGGAATACGTGCTTCAGGCGCGCGGGATCACGAAGGCGTTCGTGCAGGGCGGCTTCAACGTGCAGGTGCTCAACAACACCGAGCTGACGGTGCGGCGCGGCGAGAAGCTCGCGGTCGTCGGCGCGTCGGGCTCCGGCAAGAGCACGCTGCTGCACGTGCTGGGCGGGCTCGACGAGCCGAGCGCCGGCGAAGTGTCGCTGCTCGGCAAGCCGTTTACGCAACTCGCCGAACGCGAGCGCAACGAGCTGCGCAACCGCGCGCTCGGCTTCGTCTACCAGTTCCACCACCTGCTGCCCGAGTTCACGGCGCTCGACAACGTCGCGATGCCGCTGCGCATCCGCCGGATGACCACCGAGGACGCGCGCGAGCAGGCACAGGCGATGCTCGAACGCGTCGGTCTCGGCCCGCGGGCGAAGCACCGGCCGGGCGAGCTGTCGGGCGGCGAGCGGCAGCGCGTCGCGATCGCGCGTGCGCTGGTCACGAAGCCCGCGTGCGTGCTCGCCGACGAGCCGACCGGCAACCTCGACGGCACGACGGCCGACACGGTGTTCAACCTGATGCTCGAACTGTCCGAGACGCTCGAAACGAGTTTCGTGATCGTCACGCACGACCCCGATCTCGCCGCGCGTTGCGACCGCATCATGCGGCTGCGCGACGGGGTGCTGCACGAGGAGCCGGCGCTGCCGGTGTAAAAAAGCCACGCCGTTGGCCGGCCGCCGGTTCGTCGCGGCACGGCGCAACGACGCAGGACCGCTGCCATGTGGATCGACACGCACTGCCATCTCGATGCCGCCGAGTTCGACGCCGACCGCGACGCGGTCGCGCAGGCTGCGCACGCGGCCGGCGTGTCGCGCATCGTGATCCCGAGCATCGGGCGCGACAACTTCACGACGGTGCGCGAACTCGCGCAGCGCACGCCGGGCGCGGCGTACGCGCTCGGTATCCATCCGATGTATACGCCGCAGGCGCGCGACGAGGATCTCGACCGGCTGCGCATGGAGATCGAGGCCAGCCTCGACGATCCGCGATTCGTCGCGATCGGCGAGATCGGGCTCGACTATTTCGTGCCGGGGCTCGACGAAGACCGGCAGCAATTCTTCTACCAGGGCCAGCTCCGGCTGGCGCGGGAATTCGACCTGCCGGTGCTGTGCCACGTGCGCAAGTCGCAGGACCGCGTGCTGGCCGGGCTGCGCCGTTTCGGCGTGCGGCGCGGCATCGCGCATGCGTTTAACGGCAGTTTCCAGCAGGCCGAAGCGTATCTGGCGCAGGGCCTCCATCTCGGCTTCGGCGGCAACGTGACCTTCGCGCGCGCGCGGCAGATCCGCCGGCTCGCCACCGAGTTGCCGCTCGACGCGCTCGTCGTCGAAACCGACGCGCCCGACATCGCGCCCGAATGGGCATACAAATCCCGCAATACGCCCGACCAGGTGCCGCGCATCGGCGCCGTGCTCGCCGAATTGCGCGGGCTCGATACTGGCGAACTGGCCGTATGCACTTCGGCTAACGCGCTCGCCGCGCTGCCGCGACTCGCACTTTCGTCCGCATAATCGTTGCCGGAAGGCGCCGTATTGGCAGGGTGGCGCCGGGTCGACGAGGAGGCGGAATGCGCGTGGGGTGGATCGCGTTCGCGCTCGGCGTCGTCGTGCTGCAGCGGCAGGCGGCGTTGCCGGGGGCGGTCGCATGGACGGTCGGAGCAGCCGTGCTCGCGGGCTGTGCGGCGCTCGGTGTGGGGTGCGTGCGCTGGCCGCGCACGCGTGCGGTCGTTGCATGCGGATGGATGCTGTGGGCGCTCGCGGCCAGCGTCGCGGGGTTCGGCTATGCGGCCGCGCGAGCCGAATGGCGCTTGAGCGACAGCCTGCCGGCGGAATGGGAAGGGCGCGACATCGTCGTCACGGGCGTGATTCGTGGGTTGCCCGTCGTCGACGAGACAGGCGCGCGGCTGCTGTTCGCGGTCGAATCGAACGATGCGGGGCTCACCCGTTTTCCACCATTGATCCGGCTGTCGTGGCGTGCGTATGGTGCATCCGCGACACGCGATGCGCTTCCCGATTTGCGGGCGGCCCAGCGCTGGCGTTTCGTCGTGCGTCTCAAGCGTCCGCATGCCGAGGCCAATCCCGGCGTGCGCGACAGCGAGGCGGCGTGGCTCGCCGCGGGCATTCGTGCGATCGGCTATGTCAGTGCGCCGCGCCGGGCGGTATTGCTCGATGCGCGCGCATCCGGATGGCGTGCATCGATCGATCGGGTGCGCGACACGCTGCGCGCACGCATCGGTGACGTGCTCGGTGCCGATGCAGCGCACCGCGGCATCGTCGCCGCGCTGGCGATCGGCGACCAGTCGGGCATCGGCGACGACGACTGGCGCGTCCTGCGCAATACGGGCACGAGCCACCTGGTCGCGATTTCCGGTCTCCATGTCGGGCTGGTCGGCGCGATCGCCGGCTGGCTCGTGTCGATGGTCT
>NZ_BCPO01000065.1:0-10637 GCF_016586105.1 Burkholderia sp. E168m15 | reverse complement strand
GGCCGCAGCGTGCCGACGTCCGCGGTGCTGTGCGCGGCGCTCGGCGGCGTGCTGCTCGCCGATCCGTGGGCCGTGCTGTCGGCCGGATTCTGGCTGTCGTTCGGCGCGGTCGCCGTGATCCTGCTGGCCGTCGCCGGCTGGCGCCCGGTGCGCGAGGTCGACGATATCGATGAAGCGGGTGCGGAAGGCGGCACGACCGGCCTGCGGAGCCGGTTGCGCGGGTGGGCGACGCGCGGCCGGCGCCGCCTCGCCGAGGCGACGCGCGTGCAGTACGCGGTGACGATCGGGCTCGCGCCGCTCACCGCCGCGTGGTTCGCGCAGGTTTCCCTGTCGGGCCCGTTCGGCAATGCGTTCGCGATTCCGTGGGTCAGCTCGGTCGTGACGCCGGTCGTGCTGGCCGGCATCGCGTTGCCGCCGCCGCTCGATGCGGCGGCCTTCCGGCTTGCGCATGCGGCGCTCGAACCGATGATGACGCTGCTCGGGTATCTGGCCGACTGGCCGGCCGGCGTGTTCTGGCTGCGCATGCCCGACTGGCCGGTGCTGGCGCTCGCATGCGTGGGCGTCGCGTGGGCGCTGATGCCGCGCGGCTGGCCGTTGCGCTGGGCGGCGCCGCTCACGTGGCTGCCGCTGGTCGCGCCGGCGCCCGATGCGCCGCCGCCCGGCGGCTTCCGGCTGACCGTGCTCGACGTGGGGCAGGGCGCGGCGGTGCTGGTTGAAACCGCGCGGCGGACCTTGCTGTTCGATGCGGGGCCGGGGGCGGAGTCGTCCCATGCCGGTACGCGGATCGTCGCGCCGGCGTTGCGGGCGCGCGGCATCGCGACGATCGATTCGCTCGTGCTCAGTCATGCGGATGCCGATCACGCAGGCGGCGCACCGGCCGTTTATGCGGCCGCCGCCGTGCGCCAGCTGCTGGCCGGCATTGCGCCGAAGAGCCGGCTGTGGCGCGACGCGGCAGCCGCGGGCGTGGCCGACCGGCTGCCGTGCGCGGCCGGGCAGCGCTGGACCTGGGACGGCGTCGCCTTCACGATGCTGTGGCCGCCGGGCGGGATGGGCACCGGGTCGTCGAACGGGCAGTCGTGCGTGTTGCGCATCGATGCGGATGGCACGTCCGCGCTGCTGACGGGCGACATCGATGCGCGCGGCGAACGGCGGCTCGTGAATGACGCGCGCGACGCACTGGCCGCGCAGATCCTGATCGTTCCGCACCACGGCAGCCGCACGTCGTCGGTCGAGCCTTTCCTCGATTCGGTCGGGCCGCGCGTCGCGGTATTTCCTGTAGGCTATCGCAATCGTTTCGGGCATCCGCACCGGACCGTGCTGGCCCGCTACGAGGCGCGCGGGATTCCGCTGCCGCGCACCGATCGCGACGGCGCCGTGCGATTCGACGTCGCGCCGGCCGGCGGCGGGTTCGCCTTCGCGCGTTATCGCGACGAACGGCACCGGTACTGGATGGACCGGTGATCGCGGGAAGGCCGGCGTATCGGGACGGAAAGCCCGGGGCCGGCGTGCCGTGCCGAGGCACGGTTCCGACAGAATACGAAACATGGGACTGGCGTGAGAGCCAAAGCGCCAACGCCGGTCGACCGCGAAGCATGGGGCGGGAGTAAGTGCTGAAGCACTCACTCCCACCGACAAAGGAGACATCGGCGTTTGAAGGACATCCTCCACTTCTCGCATGCGAACGGCTTCCCGGCGTCGACGTACCGGACGATCTTCGCCGAACTGGCCGACGACTACGAGTTGCGCTACGTCGAACGGATCGGCCACGACCGCCGCTACCCGGTGACGCGCGACTGGCCGCATCTCGTCGAGCAACTGCTCGACGACATCGGCAGCCGCTACGAGCGTCCGGTCTGGCTCGTCGGCCATTCGCTCGGCGGCTACCTGTCGCTGATGGCCGCGCTGAAGAAGCCGCAGTGGGTGCGCGGCGTCGTGATGATCGATTCGCCGATCATCGCGGGCTGGCGTGCCGGCGCGCTGCGCGCGAGCCAGTGGGCGGGGCTCGACGAGCGGCTGTCGCCGGCCGCGGCGACGCGCAACCGGCGCACCCGCTGGATGAGCCGCGACGAAGTCTGGCGGCACTTCCGCGAGAAGCCCGCGTTCGCGCGCTGGGACGAACGGATGCTGGCCGACTATATCGACTACGGGATTCCACAGGCCGGCGCCGACGGCGAGCGCGCGCTCGCATTCGACCGTCAGGTCGAATACCTGATCTACCGGACGCTGCCGCACACGCTCGGCCCGCGGCTCGCGCACGGCGCGCCGGTGCCGCTCGGCTTTCTCGCCGGCACGCGCTCGCGCGAGGTGCGGCAAGTCGGGCTCGATGCGACACGCCGCGCGACGCGGGGGCGCATCGAATGGCTCGAGGGCAGCCACCTGTTCCCGATGGAGCGGCCGATCGAGACCGCCCGCGCATTGCAGCGGATGCTGAATTCGCTGAAGGCGGAAGAGGGCGGCGTTTCGCAGGCCGGCGCGCCGCTCGCGAAGCGCGCCTGACGTTTCGCCGGGCGGCTGGAACGCCCGCCGGCGCATGCGTGCGGCGCCGACCGGCCGGCCGGTTCGTACCGGCGCGCACGGCCGGCGCGGGTCGGCACGGATTGGCCCGAACGGGGCGCGATCATCACGCCAATTGCTGAGAGAAGGGCGGGCTTTACGGTATAATCCGTTTTTCCCGCGAGCATCCAGCGATGACCAAATATGTTTTCGTCACCGGCGGCGTAGTTTCTTCCCTTGGCAAGGGCATTGCCGCCGCTTCCCTCGCCGCGATCCTCGAATCGCGCGGTCTGAAAGTCACCCTCCTCAAGCTTGATCCCTACATCAACGTCGACCCCGGCACGATGAGCCCGTTTCAACACGGCGAAGTGTTCGTGACGGAAGACGGAGCGGAGACCGACCTCGACCTCGGCCACTACGAGCGCTTCATCAGCACGAAGATGCGCAAGGCCAACAACTTCACGACCGGCCAGATCTACGAATCGGTGATCCGCAAGGAACGCCGCGGCGACTATCTCGGCAAGACCGTGCAGGTCATTCCGCACATCACGAACGAAATCCAGGCGTTCATCGAGCGCGGGGCCGCATCGGCCACCTGCGGCGAGCCGGACGTCGCGATCGTCGAGATCGGCGGCACGGTCGGCGACATCGAGTCGCTGCCGTTCCTCGAAGCCGCGCGCCAGATGAGCCTGCGCCTCGGCCGCAACAGCGCGTGCTTCGTGCACCTGACGCTCGTGCCGTACGTCGCGACGGCCGGCGAGCTGAAGACGAAGCCGACCCAGCACAGCGTGCAGAAGCTGCGCGAGATCGGCATCCTGCCGCACGTGCTGCTGTGCCGTGCGGATCGCCGCATCCCCGACGACGAATCGAAGAAGATCTCGATGTTCTCGAACGTGCCGGAA
Source organism: Burkholderia sp. E168m15 (assembly GCF_016586105.1). Lineage (NCBI taxonomy): Bacteria > Pseudomonadati > Pseudomonadota > Betaproteobacteria > Burkholderiales > Burkholderiaceae > Burkholderia > Burkholderia sp. E168m15. The sequence continues at coordinate 7,242 of NZ_BCPO01000065.1, read as the reverse complement.
GACGCCGTGATCTCGGTGTGGGACGCCGACAGCATCTACAAGATTCCGCAGATGCTGCACGACCAGGGCCTCGACCGGATCATCTGCGAAGAGCTGAAGCTGTCGCCGAAGGACGCCGACCTGAGCATGTGGTCGGCGCTCGTCGAGAAGCTCGAGAACCCGAAGCAGGAAGTGACGATCGGCATGGTCGGCAAGTACGTCGATCTGACCGAGTCGTACAAGTCGCTGATCGAGGCGCTGCGCCATGCGTCGATCCACACGTCGACCAAGGTCAACATCGAGTACATCGACTCGGAAGAGCTCGAGACGAACGGCGTCGACAGCCTGAAGCATCTCGACGCCGTGCTGGTGCCGGGCGGTTTCGGCCGTCGCGGCACGGAAGGCAAGATCGCCGCGGTTCGCTACGCGCGCGAGTCGAAGGTGCCGTACCTCGGCATCTGCCTCGGCATGCAGCTCGCGGTGATCGAATTCGCGCGCGACGTCGTCGGCCTGAAGCAGGCGAACAGCACGGAATTCGATCCGGACACGCCGGAGCGTGTGGTCGCGCTGATCACCGAATGGTACGACCGCGAAGGCAAGGTCGAGACGCGCACCGAGGAATCCGACCTCGGCGGCACGATGCGCCTGGGTTCGCAACGCTGCCCGATCAAGCCGGGCACGATGGCGGAAGAAATCTACGGCAAGGACGTGAACGAGCGCCATCGCCACCGTTATGAAGTCAATAACCGCTTCGTGCCCCAGCTCGAAGCCGGCGGCCTTATCATCAGCGCCCGTACCCCGAGCGAGGATCTGCCGGAAATGATGGAGCTGCCGCGTTCGATGCACCCGTGGTTCGTCGGCGTCCAGTTCCACCCGGAATTCACGTCCACGCCGCGTGACGGTCATCCTCTGTTCAAGTCGTTCGTCGAAGCGGCGCTTGCCAACAAGCAAGCGCGCGGAGTGCAAGCATGAAGCTGTGCGATTTCGAGGTCGGTCTCGACCAGCCTTTCTTCCTGATCGCGGGTACCTGCGTCGTCGAATCGGAGCAAATGACGATCGACACGGCCGGCCGCCTGAAGGAGATCTGCGAGAAGCTGAACGTTCCGTTCATCTACAAGTCGTCCTACGACAAGGCGAACCGCAGCTCGGGCAAGTCGTTTCGCGGCCTCGGAATGGACGAGGGGCTGCGGATTCTCGGCGAGGTGAAGCGCCAGCTCGGCCTGCCGGTGCTGACCGACGTGCATTCGATCGACGAGATCGAGCAGGTCGCGTCGGTCGTCGACGTGCTGCAGACGCCGGCGTTCCTGTGCCGCCAGACCGACTTCATCCATGCGTGCGCGCGCTCGGGTAAGCCCGTCAACATCAAGAAGGGCCAGTTCCTCGCGCCGCACGACATGAAGAACGTGATCGACAAGGCGCGCGACGCGGCGCGTGAGGCGGGGCTGTCGGAAGACCGCTTCATGGCGTGCGAGCGCGGCGTCTCGTTCGGCTACAACAACCTCGTGTCGGACATGCGTTCGCTCGCGATCATGCGCGAGACGAACGCGCCGGTCGTGTTCGATGCGACCCACTCGGTGCAGTTGCCGGGCGGGCAGGGCACGAGCTCGGGCGGCCAGCGCGAATTCGTGCCGGTGCTCGCCCGTGCGGCGGTCGCGACGGGCGTCGCGGGCCTCTTCATGGAAACGCATCCGAATCCGGCCGAGGCGAAGTCGGATGGCCCGAACGCAGTGCCGCTGAACCGGATGGGCGCGTTGCTGGAGACCCTCGTCACGCTCGACCAGGCGGTGAAGCGCAATCCGTTCCTGGAAAACGATTTCAATTAAAGATCGAATGAACCTTGCGACGGCTTCGCGCGTCTGTAGCGAAAGCGGTTCCGGCACGCACGCCGTCGCAGTTTGAAGAATCCATCGTCATTCTCAGAGGAAACCCATGAGTGCAATCGTAGATATCATCGGCCGCGAGATTCTGGATTCGCGCGGCAACCCCACCGTCGAATGCGACGTGCTGCTCGAATCGGGCACGATGGGCCGCGCGGCGGTGCCGTCGGGCGCGTCCACCGGCTCGCGTGAAGCGATCGAACTGCGCGACGGCGAAGCCGGCCGCTACAACGGCAAGGGTGTGCTGAAGGCAGTCGAGCACATCAACACCGAAATCTCCGAAGCCATCATGGGCCTCGACGCATCGGAACAGGCGTTCCTCGACAAGACGCTGCTCGAGCTGGACGGCACCGACAACAAGTCGCGCCTGGGCGCGAACGCGATGCTGGCCGTGTCGATGGCCGTCGCGAAGGCCGCCGCCGAAGAGGCCGGCCTGCCGCTGTACCGCTACTTCGGCGGTTCGGGTGCGATGCAACTGCCGGTGCCGATGATGAACATCGTCAACGGCGGCGCGCACGCGAACAACAGCCTGGACATCCAGGAATTCATGATCGTTCCGGTCAGCCAGCCGACGTTCCGTGAAGCGCTGCGTTGCGGCGCGGAAGTGTTCCACGCGCTGAAGAAGATCCTGAGCGACCGCGGCATGAGCACGGCCGTCGGCGACGAAGGCGGTTTCGCACCGAACTTCGGCAGCAACGACGAGTGTCTGTCGACGATCCTGCAGGCGATCGAGAAGGCCGGCTACCGTGCGGGCGAAGACGTGCTGCTCGCGCTCGACTGCGCGGCATCCGAATTCTACCACGACGGCAAGTACCAGCTCGCCGGCGAAGGCCTGCAACTGTCGTCGGCCGAATTCACCGACTACCTCGCGACGCTCGCCGACAAGTTCCCGATCGTGTCGATCGAGGACGGCATGCACGAAAGCGACTGGGACGGCTGGAAGCTGCTGACTGACCGCCTCGGCAAGAAGGTGCAGCTGGTCGGCGACGACCTGTTCGTCACGAACACGCGCATCCTGAAGGAAGGCATCGAGAAGGGCATCGCGAACTCGATCCTCATCAAGATCAACCAGATCGGTACGCTGACCGAAACGTTCGCGGCAATCGAAATGGCGAAGCGCGCGGGCTACACGGCCGTGATCTCGCACCGCTCGGGCGAAACGGAAGATTCGACGATCGCGGACATCGCGGTTGGCCTGAACGCCGGTCAGATCAAGACGGGTTCGCTGTCGCGCAGCGACCGCATCTCGAAGTACAACCAGCTGCTGCGCATCGAGGAAGATCTCGGCGACATCGCGAGCTACCCGGGCAAATCGGCTTTCTATAACCTGCGCTAACGCGCTACTATCGGGTTCGTCATCTCGACGCCGCTCTGTGCCTGTGCGCGGAGCGGCGCTTCTTATATCTGCGTCTCTTACATGCGGCTTGTCACTGTCGTCCTGATTGCCTTGCTGGCGCTCATTCAGTACCCCCTATGGTGGGGACACGGCGGCTGGCTGCGGGTGCACGAATTGCGTCAGCAGCTCGACGACCAGCTTCAGAAGAACGCGGACGAGAAGCTGCGCAACGAGCGCACCGCGGGCGAAGTGCAGGATCTGCAGAGCGGCACCGCGGCGATCGAGGAGCGTGCGCGCTACGAGATGGGCATGGTGAAGGACGGCGAAGTATTCGTGCAGTTCGTGTCGCCGAATGCGCCGGCAGGGCCGGTGAACACCACGCCATCGAATACGTCGACGCGCGGCGCGGTTTCGGCGGCGCCGGTGCGGGTCGTGCCGAATCCGCAGTCGATCGCGAAGCCGTCGCGCCATCACGGCGGCGACAAGGGCAAGCCGGCGCATCACTGAGCGCGGTACGTCGAATCCATTGAAAAAGCGCGGGAAATGCCGCGCTTTTTTATTTCCTGCCAGTCGTCAATCGATCGGGCGACGCCCGCTCACCACCACCAGCCCGGGTAGCCGTAGCTGACGCCCGTGCCCCAACGATTGCCCCATCCGCCGTAGTACCCGCCATAGACCGTCACGGGCGGCGGCGAGTAATACGCCCACGCGCGCGCCGCCGCCTCGGCTGCCATCGCGCTGTTCTGTTCGCGCAGCACCTGCTGGTCGATCTCGTCGTAGCGCTTGCGTTCGGCGCTCGACAACACGGGTGGCTGGCCGCCCGACGCGCCCGGTTCGGGCAGGCGGCTCAGGATCGTGGAAGTCGGCGGCGGCATCGCGCAGCCGGCCAGCGCGAGCGTGCCGGCGGCCATGCCCGTCAGGACGACGCTGCGGATGGTGAGCAAGGGGTGAGGGCGATTCATGTGTTTCTCCTGCGGCGCGCCGACCGTGGGAAAGCGGCTTGCGCCGAAGGCCGGGCCTTGGGCGCCTGAGCCGCGCGTGCGGCGCTCGTGCGTCATTATGCGCCCGTGCCGAGCCGGTGGCGGGCACGGGCGCGCGGCTCAGTGACGCTGGTCGGTCGCGGGCGCGATGCCGGTTTCGACACCGGGTGCCGCAAACAGTTGCGCGACGTCGACCGGATCGAATTCGTAGCGCTGGTTGCAGAACTCGCAGTGGATCTCGACGTGGCCGCGCTCGACGATCACGCTGTCGACTTCTTCACGACCGAGCATGCGCAGCATCGCACCGACCTTCTCGCGCGAGCACGAACACTGGAAGCGCGTGCCGGCCGGTTCGAAGTGCTGCACGTTTTCCTGCCAGAACAGCCGGCGGAACACGACTTCCGGTTCGACTTCGAGCAGTTCCTTCGCGGACAGCGTGCCGCCGAGCGTGCACACGCGCTCCCACGTGTCGATATCGGTTTCGGCGTTGCGCGGCACGATGCCGCCGTCGCCCGGCAGCTTCTGCAGCAGCATGCCGACCGCGCGGTCGCGATCGGCTGCGAGCCACAGCCGCGTGTCGAGCTGCTCCGAGTGATGCATGTAGTGCTCGAGCACCTGCGACACCGATTCGAGCGGGCCGTCGATGCCGTTCAGCGGCACGATGCCTTGATACGGCTGCTGGCCCGGCAGCTTGTCGGCCGGATCGAGCGTGATCACGCAGCGGCCGTGGCCGCTCGCGTTGACGAGCGACGCGAAACTCGTGTCGTCGCTGATCGTCTGCGCGGCGTCGCCGGAGAACTTCGCGGTGGCCCGCATCGACAGATCGGACCCGCACTGGACGACCAGCATCTGGATCGGCCCGTCGCCGAAGATCTGCATGATCAGTGTGCCGTGAAATTTCAGGTTCGCGGACAGCAGCGCGCACGCGGCCATCATCTCGCCGAGCACCGTGCGCACCGGGGCAGGGTAGTCGCGGCGGGCGAGCACTTCCTGCCACGTGTTGCGCAGCGAAACGATCTCGCCGCGCACGGGCGCCGCATTGAACATGAATTTCTGTAACTGGTCGCTCACTCTTCTTCCTTGAAATCCGTGCGAATCACCCGATCCGCACGAGTTGCTCCTTGAAATGCGCGCGTCGCTCGACATACGTCTTCGCGTTCGCGCGCAGCCGCGCGACGTCTTCGGCCGACAGCTCGCGCACGACTTTCGCCGGTGCGCCGAGAATCAGCGAGTTGTCAGGGAACGTCTTGCCTTCCGTCACGACCGCGCCGGCACCGACCAGACAGTTGCGGCCGATGACCGCTCCATTCAAGACCACCGCCTGAATCCCGACCAGCGAACCTTCGCCGATCGTGCAGCCGTGCAGCATCGCCTGGTGCCCGATCGTCACGTTCTCGGCAATCGTCAGCGGAAAGCCGGGGTCGGTATGCAGGACCGCGCCTTCCTGGACGTTGCTGCCGGCGCCGACCGTGATCGTCTCGTTGTCGCCGCGAATCGTCGCGTCGAACCACACGCTCGCGTTTTCCTCGAGCACGACCTTGCCGATGATGGCCGCCGTATCGGCGACGAATACGCTTTCGTGGATCGTCGGGGCCGTCTCGCCCAGCTTGTAGATCGTCACGGAGTCTCCTTGTCTCTTCGATGATGGGCGCCGGTAGAATGGCGCGTCCGGTTTGCCCGGCGCCTGGCGCCGCGGAACAAACGCATATTGTAAACCGTCGCGCGCCGATGCTCCCGCGATGCGTACGCAAGGTGTCCCCGTTTATGAGCATGGAGTCTTCTTCTTTCGACCAGCCGCAGGCCTGTGTGCGCAGCGTGGCGCTCGATGCGCTGCGTATTGCCGAGCCGGCGGCCAAGGCGGCGCGGGTGCGCGCGCTGCACGATGCGCTGCGCGCCGGGCAGGCGGCGATCGCGCCGGCGCTCCAGTTGCGCGAACCGGCCGGTCTGCCGGGGCGCCCGGCGCGGCCCCCGCTGGTCGAGCCGCGCGAGCTGCAGCGGCGCAGCATGCGATCGCCCGAAGGGCGCGCCGTGCTGCTGCACGCGCTCGCCCATATCGAGTTCAACGCGATCAACCTGGCGCTCGACGCGGTCTGGCGCTTCGCGGACATGCCCGACGCGTTCTATGCGGACTGGCTGAAGGTCGCGGCCGAGGAGGCCTATCACTTCACGCTGCTGTCCGACCGGCTCGCCGACGGCTTCGGGCATGCGTACGGCGATTTTCCCGCGCATAACGGGCTATGGGAGATGTGCGAGCGGACCAAGGACGATGTGCTCGCGCGCATGGCGCTCGTGCCGCGCACGCTCGAGGCGCGCGGGCTGGACGCCTCGCCACCGATCCGCGCGCGGCTCGTGCAGGCGGGCGACGACGCGTCGGCTGCGATCCTCGACGTGATCCTGCGCGATGAAATCGGCCATGTCGCGATCGGCAACCGCTGGTTCCGCCATCTGTGCGACGCAGCCGGGCGCGACCCCGTGCCGACCTATCGGCAGCTCGCCGAGCAATACCACGCGCCGCGGCTGCGCGGCCCGTTCAATTTCGATGCGCGACGCGATGCCGGCTTCGAGCAGGCCGAACTCGACGAACTGGCTGCGCAGGACGCGGCGGACGGGCGCACCGCGCATTAGCCGGCTCGCGTGCGGCTGCGTCCGGTGGGCCGCCTGCTTGCGCGCCCGATCGACAGCCTCTTTCTGCCTGGCGCCGTACCACCTCGCCGCTAGAGCGGTACCTCGATTGCCGGCCGCCGGAACCGGGGTGTCGCCGCTATAATCGAACGACCATTCTTTTTTTTGGCGGCTGCGATGAGTGCCTCGAGTTCTGTTTCCGATTTCGTCACGGTGCGCGGCGTCCAGCTGCATGTGCGGCGCTGGGGCCGGCCCGATGCGCCGACGCTGTTCATGCTGCACGGCTGGATGGACGTCGCGGCGTCGTTCCAGTTCGTCGTCGATGCACTCGCGGGCGACTGGCAGGTGATCGCGCCCGATGCGCGCGGCTTCGGGCTGTCCGACTGGCCGGTCGCGCGGCAGGGCGGCGGCCACTACTGGTTCCACGAATACCTGGGCGACCTCGATG
>NZ_BCPO01000064.1:0-8652 GCF_016586105.1 Burkholderia sp. E168m15 | reverse complement strand
ACGAGCTGCGCGAGCCGCCCGCGCTGCGGCCGTACGCGTCCCTCGACGACGTGGCGGCGCGCCTGATCAAGACCAATCCGCGGCTCGACCCGCGCCGCGCCGCGTTTCTGGCCGCGCACTGGTCGAAACGCGGCGACGACGGCCTCTACCATCTGCTCGCCGATCCGGCGCACAAGATGCCGGGCCCGCTGCTGTACCGGCTCGACGAAGTGATGGCGACCTGGAAGCAGGTGCGCGCAAAGGTGCTGCACGTCGAGGCCGTCAATTCTCCGACGCTCGCGCACCTGGCCGGCGACATCCCGCTGCCCGAATTCAAGGCGCGCTTCAACGCGTTCCCCGACTGGCGCGAGAAGCTCATCGAGGATGCCGGCCACATGGTGCATCACGACCAGCCCGAGCAGATCGCGGCGTTGATCGAGGCGTTCTGCGCGTAGGCGCGTGGCACGGGCGGCACGGCAGGCGGGCGGCGCAATTGCCGCGTTGCAGTAGAATGAGGCCTTACCTGCCATGCCGACAATGAACGCCGATCTCCACTGCCATTCCAATGTTTCCGACGGGTTGCTGTCGCCTGCCGACGTCGCGCGCCGCGCGCATGCGGGCGGGGTGACCCTGTGGGCGCTGACCGACCATGACGAGATCGGCGGCCAGGCGGCGGCGCGCAGCGAGGCGGAAGCGCTCGGCATGCGCTACCTGAGCGGCGTCGAGATTTCGGTCACGTGGGCATCGCGCACCGTGCACATCGTCGGTCTGAACATCGATCCCGCCCATCCGGCGCTGGTCGACGGCCTGTATCGCACGCGCCACGGCCGTGCGGCGCGCGCGGTGGCGATCGCGGAGCAACTCGCGACGCTCGGCATCCCCGGCGCGTACGAAGGTGCACTCAAATACGTATCGAATCCCGACCTGATCTCGCGCACGCACTTCGCGCGTTTTCTCGTCGAGAACGGCCACGCCGAATCGACGTCGGACGTATTCGATCGCCTGCTCGGCGACGGCAAGCCCGGCTTCGTCCCGCACCGCTGGGCGTCCCTGTCCGACGCGGTTGGCTGGATTCGCGCGGCAGGCGGCGAAGCGGTGGTCGCGCATCCGGGCCGCTATCGCTATACGCCGGTCGAATTCGACGCGTTCTTCGGCGAGTTCATCGATCTCGGCGGCCGCGCGATCGAGGTCATCACGGGCAGTCACACGCCCGACCAGTACCGCGAATACGCGGACGTTGCGCGCCGCTTCGGCTTCGAAGTGTCGCGCGGCTCGGATTTCCACGCACCGGGCGAGGGCCGCATCGAGCTCGGCAGCCTGCCGCCGTTGCCGCCCGACCTGACACCGGTCTGGGAGCGCTGGCTCTGACGCCGGGCGGCTTCGGGCCGCCCGTGTTGCCGCCGATGCGCACATCCGACTTCTCCCTCTTTACGTGTCCCCATGTCCCAGTTCTTCAGGATTCATCCGGATAATCCGCAGCCGCGCCTGATCAAGCAGGCGGTGGAGATCGTCAGCAAGGGCGGCGTGATCGCGATGCCGACCGATTCGAGCTATGCGCTCGCGTGCCATCTCGACGACAAGGATGCGGTCGAGCGCGTGCGGCGGATTCGCGGCCTCGACGAGAAGCAGCACCTGTCGCTGCTCGTGCGCGACCTGTCGGAGCTCGCCAACTTCGCGATGGTCGACAACCGCCAGTACCGGCAGATCAAGTCGGTGACGCCGGGCCCGTACGTGTTCATCCTGCAGGCGACGAAGGAAGTGCCGCGCCGGCTGTCGCACCCGTCGCGCAAGACGATCGGGCTGCGCGTGCCGGATCACGCGATCACGCTCGCGCTGCTGGAGTCGCTCGGCCAGCCGCTGCTCGGCACGACGCTGATCCTGCCGCCGGACGACGAACCGCTGAACGATCCCGAGGAAATCCGCACGCGGCTCGAGAAACAGGTCGACCTCGTGATCGACGGCGGCGCGTGCCCGCGCGAGCCGTCGACGGTGATCGACCTGACCGGCGATGCGCCCGAACTCATCCGTGCGGGGCGCGGCGCGCTCGAACCGTTCGGACTCTCGGCCGCATGACCCGCGGTGTCATTTTTGCGCGAGTGCGCTTGTTACAATAACGCGATATGGATGCTTCCCTGATACAGACCATCGCCGTCTACGCGCTGCCCGTGATCTTCGCGATCACGCTGCACGAGGCCGCGCATGGCTACGCCGCGCGCCTGCTCGGCGACAACACCGCCTACGCGATGGGGCGCGTGTCGTTCAATCCGATGCGCCACATCGACCCGCTCGGCACGATCGCGATTCCGCTCGCGATGTACTTCCTGACCGGCGGCGCATTCCTGTTCGGCTATGCGAAGCCGGTGCCGGTGTCGTTCGGCAACCTGCGCAATCCGCGCTGGGGCAGCCTGTGGGTCGCGCTCGCGGGCCCGGCCTGCAACTTCGTGCAGGCGCTCGTCTGGGGCCTGCTGACCCTGGTGCTGCCGGCCGTCGGCGTCGACGAGCCGTTCTTCACGCGGATGGCGTTCGCCGGCGTCAGCGCGAACCTCGTGCTCGGCGTGCTGAACCTGTTTCCGCTGCCGCCGCTCGACGGCGGCCGCATCCTAGCGGCGCTGCTGCCGACCCGACAATCGATCGCGCTGTCGCGCATCGAGCCGTACGGTTTCATCATCGTCCTCGTGCTCGTCACGACGGGCGTGCTGACGAACTTCTGGCTGCGTCCGCTCGTTAATGTCGGCTACGCCGTCCTGAGCGCCATCCTGTCTCCCTTCGCCTCGCTTTTCTAACGACAATCATGTTCCCAGAACGTATTTTCTCCGGCATGCGACCCACCGGGTCGCTGCACCTCGGTCATTACCACGGCGTGCTGAAAAACTGGGTGAAGCTGCAGTCCGAGTACCCGTGCTTCTTCTGTGTCGTCGACTGGCATGCGCTGACGACGCACTACGAGACGCCCGAGGTCATCGAGAAGAACGTGTGGGACGTGCTGATCGACTGGCTCGCGTCCGGCATCGATCCGGCGCAGGCGACGCTGTTCATCCAGAGCAAGGTGCCCGAGCACGCGGAACTCGCGCTGCTGCTCGGCATGAGCACGCCGCTCGGCTGGCTCGAGCGCGTGCCGACCTACAAGGAGCAGATGGAGAAGCTGAAGGACAAGGATCTGTCCACCTACGGCTTCCTCGGCTACCCGGTGCTGATGGCGGCCGACATCCTGCTGTATCGCGGCTCGCTGGTGCCGGTCGGCGAGGATCAGGTGCCGCACGTCGAGATGACGCGCGAGATCGCGCGCCGCTTCAACTACCTGTACGGCCGCGAGCCCGGTTTCGAGGAGAAGGCGCTCGAGGCCGCGAAGAAGCTCGGCGGCAAGCGCGCGAAGCTCTATCACGAGCTGCGCAACGCGTATCAGCAGGAAGGCGACGACGAGGCGCTCGAACAGGCGCGTGCGATGCTGCAGGAATCGCAAAGCCTGTCGATGAGCGACCGCGAGCGCCTGTTCGGCTATCTCGAAGGCGCGCGCAAGATCATCCTGGTCGAGCCGCAGGCGCTGCTGACCGAAGCGTCGCGGATGCCGGGCCTCGACGGGCAGAAGATGTCCAAGTCGTACGGCAACACGATCGGCCTGCGTGAAGACGCCGACACGATCACGAAGAAGGTCCGCACGATGCCGACCGATCCCGCACGCGTGCGCCGCACCGATCCGGGCGATCCCGACAAGTGCCCGGTGTGGCAGCTTCATCAGGTCTACACGGACGAAGCGACGCACGAATGGGTGCAGAAGGGCTGCCGCTCGGCGGGTATCGGGTGCCTCGACTGCAAGCAGCCGGTCGTCGAAGGCATCCTGCGCGAACAGCAGCCGATGCTCGAGCGCGCGCAGAAGTACATGGACGATCCGTCGCTGCTGCGCGCGATCGTCGCGGACGGTTGCGACAAGGCGCGCAAGTACGCGACGGAAACGATGCGCGACGTGCGCGACGCGATGGGCCTGTCGTACAACTGATCCGGCGCATGAGCGAATCCGTCATCGCCGCCGCGGGCGGCCACGTCGGCCAGGCCGAGCCGTCGCGCTGGGTCGCGCAATGGGCGCGGTTCGTGCCGGCCGGCGGGGCGGTGCTGGACGTCGCCGCGGGCGGCGGTCGCCACGCGGGCTGGTTCGCGTCGCGCGGGCATCCGGTCGTCGCGCTCGACCGTGACCCGGCCGCGCTGGCCGCGTTGCGCGCGATTCCCGGCGTCGACGCCCGCGCGGCCGATCTCGAAGGCGCGCCATGGCCGCTGCCGGCCGGCGAGCGGTTTGCGGCCGTGATCGTCACGAATTACCTGCATCGCCCGCTCTGGCCCCATCTGCTCGATGCCGTGGCGCCGGGCGGCGTGCTGATTTACGAAACTTTCGCGCAAGGAAACGAAACGGTCGGAAAACCGTCCAACCCCGCGTTCCTGCTCGCCCCGGGCGAGTTGCTGGACGCGGTGCACGGCCGCCTGCGGGTGGTCGCGTACGAGGACGGTTTCGTGGCCGCGCCGCGCGAGGCATTCGTCCAGCGTCTCTGCGCAGTGCGCGAGGGCGCGACCCCGAAGGCGGGGGCGGGAATTCCACGTTACGAACTGCCCGGCTAATCCGCTACAATCTCAACGTTTACCGGTACACAATCAATCGCGTTTCATGGCTAACGGCACCCAAGACGGCATTCAAATCCGCGGCAGCATCCCCGCGATCGTCACCCCGATGCTCGAAGACGGCAGTCTCGACCTGCCGGCGTTTCGCAAACTGGTCGACTGGCACATCGCGGAAGGCACCGATGCGCTCGTCGTCGTCGGTACGAGCGGCGAGTCGGCAACGCTCAGCGTCGAAGAGCACATCCTGATGATCCGCACGGCGGTCGAGCATGCGGCGAAACGCATCCCGATTATCGCGGGCGCGGGCGGCAATTCGACCGCCGAGGCGATCGAGCTGACGAAGCACGCGAAAGCCGTCGGCGCGGACGCGACGCTGCAGGTCGTGCCGTACTACAACAAGCCGACGCAGGAAGGCATGTACCGCCACTTCCGGACGATCGCCGAAGCGGTCGACCTGCCTGTGATCCTGTACAACGTGCCGGGCCGGACGGTCGCGGACATGACGCACGAGACGACGCTGCGCCTCGCGGAAGTCCCGGGCATCATCGGCGTGAAGGAAGCGACCGGCAACATCGATCGCGCCGCGCACCTGATCAAGGCCGCACCGAAGCATTTCGCGATCTACAGCGGCGACGATCCGACCGCGATCGCGCTGATGCTGCTCGGCGGCCACGGCAACATCTCGGTGACCGCGAACGTCGCGCCGCGCGCGATGAGCGAGCTGTGCCGCGCGGCGCTGGCCGGCGACGTGCAGACGGCCCGCGCGCTGCACATGAAGCTGCTGTCGCTGCACAAGAACCTGTTCATCGAAGCGAACCCGATCCCGGTGAAGTGGGCGCTGCAGACGATGGGCAAGATGCAGGGCGGCATCCGGCTGCCGCTCACGGCGCTCGACGAGCGCTGCCACGATGCCGTGCGTTCGGCCCTCGTCGAGGCCGGCGTCCTCTGATGCCGAGGCGGCCGCGTCCTGCGGCCGCCGGCTCGACCCCTGATCAACCCGCACCGGCCGGCTCCGTCCGGCGCCGCTCCTGACGAGCGTTCTAGCAAGACGAAGGATTTCATGAAACGTTTCGCCTTTTCCTCTCGCGCCATCCAGTTGTCGGTGGTGGCGCTGGCGCTGGGCGCGCTCGCTGGCTGCGATACGCTGAACGACTACCTGGCCCCTGACCGGGTCAATTACAAGAACACCGGCTCGGCGCCGCCGCTCGCGGTGCCGAGCGACCTGAAGCCGGTGCAGACGACGCAGCAGTTCGTCGCGCCGCCGACCAACGCCGGGCTCGGCACGCTGCCGCCGCGGGCCACGACGCAGGCCGGCAACGCGACCGACGGCATTCCGAGTGCGCAGGATCCGCTCGGCATGCACATCGAGCGCGACGGCGATCGCCGCTGGCTCGTCGTCGACGGCCGGACGCCCGAGCAGCTGTGGCCGATCCTGAAGGAATTCTGGCAGGAAAACGGCTTCTCGCTGAAGACCGATGCGCCGTCGACGGGCATCATGGCCACCGACTGGGCCGAGAACCGCGCGAACATTCCGGACGACTGGTTCCGCCGCACGATCGGCCGGGTCATCGATTTCGCCTATTCGTCGGGCACGCGCGACCGCTTCCGCACGCTCGTGAACCGTACGTCCGACGGCAACACCGACATCTCGATCACGCACAGCGCGATGGAAGAAATGATGGTCGGCCCGCAGGGCGGCACGTCGTCGCGCTGGGAGGAGCGTCCGCGCAATCCGGTGCTCGAAGCCGTGTTCCTGTCGAAGCTGATGCAGAAGTTCGGCCTGACCGACGCGCAGGCGAAGCAGTTGCTGACCGATGCGCGCCCCGCGACGGCGCCGGCGCAGGTCAGCGACACGAGCGGCGGCGCCGCGACGCTGCAACTGGCCGAGTCGTTCGACCGCGCATGGCTGCGCGTGGGCCTGGCGCTCGACCGGACCAACTTCACGGTCGACAATCGCGACCGCGAGAAGGGCATGTACACCGTGCGCTATGCGAATTCGATGGAAGAGCTCAAGCGTGACGGCCTGTTCGGCAAGCTGTTCTACGGCGGCCCGTCGGCAGCCAAGCCGGGCAAGGAATACCTGATCAACGTGCGCGCGCAGGGCAACGGCGGCACGCAGGTCGCGGTGGTCGGCGCGAACGGCCAGGTCGACAACTCGTCGGACGCGCAGCGGCTCATTTCGCTGCTGCACGCGCAGCTGAACTGAGCGCGTGCGATTCGCCAGCCTCGGAAGCGGCAGCGAAGGCAACGCGCTGGTCGTCGAGGCCTCCAGCGGCACGACGACCACCCGCGTGCTGCTCGACTGCGGCTTTTCTGCCAAGGAGGTCGAGCGCCGGCTCGGCCGACTGAATCTCTGCATCGCCGATCTCGATGCGATCCTCATCACCCACGAACACAGCGACCACGTCGGCAGCGCGCTGACGCTTGCGCGCCGCGCGTCGTTGCCGCTCTACATGAGCTGGGGCACCGCGCGCGCGGTCGGCGCGGACGAGGCCGATGTCGATCTCCACGTGCTGTGGGGCGACGAGACGGCCGCGATAGGCGATCTCGCCGTGATGCCCTATACGGTTCCCCACGACGCGCGGGAACCGCTCCAGTTCGTCTTCATGGACGGAAACCGCCGGCTCGGCGTGCTGACGGACGTCGGGATGGCCACGCCGCACATCACGGCCGTCCTGAGCGGCTGTGACGCGCTGGTGCTCGAATCCAATCACGATACTGCGATGCTGGCCGCCAGCCGCTATCCGCAGTCGCTGAAGGCGCGGATCGGCGGCAACCACGGCCACCTGAGCAATGCCGCCGCGGCCGACATCCTCGCGTCGCTGGAACGCAGCCGTCTCCAGCACCTGGTCGCGGCCCATCTGAGCCAGCAGAACAATCTGCCGGAACTGGCCCGCCAGGCGTTTGGCGGCGTACTTGGGACGGACGGCGAAGACGTGGTCGTGGCCTCGCAGGACGCGGGCTTCGACTGGCTGATGCTCGGATGAGCGGAGCGGGGCTGCTGCGGCGGCCCGAAGCGGCTGCCGGGCGCTCGATTCGAAAGCGGCAGACGTAAAAAAACCGGCCCTCGGGCCGGTTTTTTTCAGCTGATGCTGAAGGCTTACTGGCTTGCGCCCGAAGCCGGAGCAGCCGTCGCTGCCGAAGCAGCCGACGCCACTGCAGCAGCAGCGTCGCTCGCAGCAGCCGTTGCCGACGAAGCAGCAGCCGAAGCGTCGCTCGCAGCACCAGCAACTGCCGAAGCAGCCGACGAAGCAGCAGCAGCCGCGTCGCTTGCAGCCGACGAAGCAGCTTGATCAGCGCTCTTGTTGCAAGCAGCCAGTGCAACAGCAGCCAACAGGGAAGCTACGAGGAGGGATTTCTTCATGATCACGTCCTTTTATGGTTAAAGGTAAGCAACAGCGCGAAACAATACCGGTAATGTGCTCCAACACCGACCTGGGCCGCTGGTGGAGATGCACTTCTTAGAGCGTGAATCTTCCCTACGGCTTGGGCGGAAATTATATGCACTTTCCTATCGACCGTCGACAAATGCGGGGTCAATACGTTGTCTTTCCCATACAGAATTTGATCTGTACGGGCATACGGGGCGACTCACACTAATTCCGGTTTCCGACCCGTATCCAGCCCGCACGATACCACTCGTGCAACAAGGCTGTCATCGAGGGAACCCGGGATAGTGTTACAAACCGTTTCGCCTCCATCTGGCGTTGATTGGCCAGTTCGGGCAGCCATTCCTCGGCTTCCTCGAGCGGTCCTTCCTCGCCATTAATGAAGTACGAGCGCGCGTTATACATCAATGCGGCCCTTCTGTCGAGACGCACGCCACGGCGTGACGCTTGCGTGACGAATGCGGCCTCGGACAGCGGGCGCTCGGGCGGGTCGAAAACGACGTTCGATTTGGGCTCGCTCAGATAGCAGCCGAGGAATTCGGCGACGTCGCGCTTGCGCCAGCGGATCGCGTCGACGATCTCGGCCACGCGTTCGACCATCGCCGGCGGCAGTTGCGCGGGCGCATCGACGGCCGGCTGCTTCGGATCGCGGTAGAGATCGTCGCCCCCCGCGTCGCGC
>NZ_BCPO01000063.1:0-42374 GCF_016586105.1 Burkholderia sp. E168m15 | reverse complement strand
CCACGCCGTCGTGCGCGATGTGAGGCGGCAGGTACAGCATGTCGCCGGGCTCCAGCACCCATTCGTCGCTCGGCTCGAAGTTTTCGAGGATCTTCAGCGGCACGTCCGGCTGCAGCGACAGATCCTTCTGCGCGCCGACGCGCCAGCGGCGCCGGCCTTCGACCTGCAGCAGAAACACGTCATACGAGTCGAAGTGCGGGCCGACGCCGCCGCCGTCCGTCGCATACGAGATCATCAGGTCGTCCAGCCGCGCGTCGGGGATGAAACGGAACCGGTCGAGCAACGCGCGCGCCGCGTCGACGTGCAGGTCGAGCCCCTGCACGAGCAGGGTCCAGGATTTGCGCGTGACGGCAGGCAGCGCGTCGGGCTCGAACGGACCGTGCGCCAGTTGCCACTTGTTACGAAAATGGGTGATCAATCGCGATTCCGCGTCATAGTCGGCGGCGAGCTCGAACAGCGCATTGCGCGTGACCGGCGACGCGACGCCGGGGATCGCCTGGCGGATCAGCAGCGGCTTCTTTTGCCAGTAGCCGCGCATGAATTGCGCCGGCGTGAGGCCGCCGAGCAGCGGCGTGGGAAGATCGGAGGGCGGCGCGCCGAGCGGGGCGGCAGCGGTATCCCGTGGTTCGGCTTGAGACCGGTTGCGCATCGTATAATGAGACTTGTATTTGGGAGAATTGGATGAAAATCGCAAAAAACACCGTCGTGTCGGTCACTTACAAGCTGTCGGACGCACAGGGCAATCTGATCGAGGAAAGCGACGAGCCGATGGTCTATCTGCACGGCGGCTATGATGGCACGTTCCCCAAGATCGAGGAACAGCTCGACGGCCACGAGGCAGGCTACCAGGCGCAGATCCAGCTCGAGCCGGAGGACGCGTTCGGCGACTACGATCCCGAGCTCGTGAAGATCGAGCCGCGCGACCGTTTTCCCGAGCCGCTCGAAGTGGGCATGCAGTTCGAAGGCACGCCGGAAGACGGTGACGAGGAAGCCGACTCGCTGATCTATACGGTCACCGATATCGCCGAGGACAAAGTCGTGCTCGACGGCAATCACCCGCTGGCGGGCATGGCGCTGCGTTTCGCGCTGACCGTGAAGGACGTTCGCGAAGCCACCGAAGACGAAATCGAGCACGAGCACGCGCATGGCGCGGAAGGGCTCGAAATCGTCGACGAGGATGACGACGAAGACGGCGAAGCGCCGTCAGGGCGTACGCTGCACTGAGCTTGCCGGCAGGCCCGGCGCCGGCCCTGATGCGGCGGGCGGTGCCGGCCACGACGCGCCGCCCGGTGCGGCGCCGTCACCCTGCAACGGCGGCGCGACCGACGACGCGTCGGGCAGCGCCGGCAGCGCGGGGATTTCCGGCATCTGCGGCAGCGGCACGTCGTCGCGCGGCACGAGCGGCAGCGTGGGCGGCACCGGCAGGTTCTTCGGCACCTCCTGCAGGCTGACGTTGAAGATCGTCTGCCGTGCCGGCGATACGCTCACCTTCACCCACTGATTCGCCGGATGGCGCGGTCCGATCGCGACGCGCGTGACGTTTCCTACCAACTCACCGTCGTCGGCATGCAGCGGACGGTCGATCAGAAAGCCGTTCGGCAGCGGTTCGCCGCTCGCGTGCATCACCAGAATGGGCCCGCGGAACGTCGCCGCCGCCTTCACCAACGTTCGTTTCAGCTCGCGGAAGCCGTCGCGCACGCGCGGCCGGTTGAAACGCAGCCACGCAAAGCGTTCCGCGCGTTCATAGCGCTCGAACTGCGGATCGCCTTCGAACATCACGACCATCGCGCGCGCTTCGCGCCGCTTCGCATACTCGGCCGCGTGATCGATCCAGAAGCCGTTCGCGATGATGCGGTCCTCGAATTCGCCGTTGCGGCCGCCCGCGGTCAAATAATGGTTGTTCGGCGCCGGCGCATTGAGTGCGACGTACACGATGTCGTCGCGCATCCAGCGTGCGTTCTCGCGATACGGCCGGAACCGTGCGACTTCGCTCTCCCGCGTGATCTGCAGTGCACCGGGGTCGGGCAGTGCCGAATCGGCGAGCAGCGTCTGCCGCAGGAAGTCGAGCCGCTCGACCGGGTCGTAGCCGCCGCCGGCCGCGGTGTTGCAGGCGATCCAGTCGTCGTGGCCGGGAATGAACACGAGCGGCACGCGCGCCGCATCCAGGATCGCCCCGCGCTGCGAATACAGCGCGTCGCGGCATGCTTCCTTCGAGCCTTTGAGATCGCCTGCGTAGACGACGAACGCGAGATTGCGCTCGCGCGCGATCGCATCGAGCAGCCGCTGCGCAGCCGGTTCGTCCGCCGGAGCATTGATGACGCCCGACACGACCGCGAACGAGTAGGGCGCTGCGCTGCGCTTGGGTGGCGCGGCTACTGCATCGGCCTGCGCCAGCGCAAGCGCCGCCGCGACGAGCGCGGCGGCGGCGCGGGCCGGCAGGCCCCGCGGCATGCGCTTACGCGTGCCCGTCGGCATCGTGCGACCGGACCAGCGTGCGCAATTCATACAACAGGTCGAGCGCCTCGCGCGGCTTCAGATCGTCGGGGTCGATGTCGCGCAGCTTTTCGAGCGCCGGATGCGGCGTGTCGGGCAATGCCGGCGCGTCCGCGCATTCGAGATCGTCGACGGCCGCGGGCGGCGCGCTGAAGAGATCGAGTTGCGGCGTGTGCTGGGATGCCGACTGCTGTTCGAGATACGCGAGGTGCTTGCGTGCGGCGCGGATCACCGGTGCCGGGACGCCCGCGAGTTGCGCAACCTGGAGGCCGTAGCTCTGGTTCGCCGGGCCTTCGTTGACCGCGTGCAGGAACACGATGCCGTGGCCGTGCTCGACGGCCGACAGGTGGACGTTGGCCGCTTGCGGGAATTCGGCCGGCAGTTGCGTCAGCTCGAAGTAGTGCGTCGCGAACAACGTGTAGCACGCGTTGTGCGCCAGCAGGTGGCGCGCGATGGCCCAGGCGAGTGCAAGGCCGTCGAAGGTCGACGTGCCGCGGCCGATCTCGTCCATCAGCACGAGGCTTTGCGGTGTCGCGTCGTTGAGGATCGCCGCCGCTTCGGTCATCTCGACCATGAAGGTCGAGCGGCCGCCCGCGAGATCGTCGGCCGCGCCGATGCGCGTGAAGATCCGGTCGATCGGGCCGAAGCACGCCGCCTTCGCCGGCACGTAGCTGCCGACGTATGCCATCAGCGCGATCAGCGCGGTCTGCCGCATGAACGTCGACTTACCGCCCATGTTCGGCCCGGTGATCAGCAGCAGCTTGCGCTCGGTGCCGAATCGGCAGTCGTTGGCGATGAACTGCTCGACCTGCGCTTCGACGACCGGGTGGCGGCCCTGTTCGATTTCGATGCCGATCTCGTCGGTGAAGGTCGGCGCAACCCAGTCGAGCGCCCGGGCGCGTTCGGCGAAGGCGGCGAGCAGGTCGAGCTCGGCGAGGGCCGAGGCGACGCGCTGGCATTCGGGGATGAACGGCAGCAGTGCCTGTAACACCGAGTCGTACAGCGCGCGCTCGCGCGCCAACGCGCGTTCCTGCGCGGACAGTGCCTTGTCCTCGAAGGTCTTCAATTCCGGCGTGATGTAGCGCTCGGCGTTCTTCAGCGTCTGGCGGCGGCGGTAATCGTCGGGCACCTTGTCGGTCTGGCCGCGCGTGACCTCGATGTAGAAGCCGTGCACCTTGTTGTATTCGACGCGCAGGTTCGCGATGCCGGTGCGCGCGCGCTCGCGCGCTTCGAGATCGATCAGGAACTGCCCGCAGTTCTCCGAAATGTCGCGCAGCTCGTCGAGCTCGGCATCGTAGCCACGTGCGATCACGCCGCCATCACGCACCATCGCGGCCGGCTCGGGGGCGATCGCACTCGTCAGCAGGTCGAGGCATTCGGCGGGCGGTGCGAGTGCCGCGTCGACGCGTGCGAGCGCATCCGCGTTCGCCACGATCGCAGCGATGCGCTCGCGCAGCGCCGGCAGTGCGGCGAACGTGTCACGCAAGCTCGACAGGTCGCGCGGGCGTGCGGACAGCAACGCGAGCCGCCCGGTGATCCGTTCGACGTCGGCGATCTGGCGCAGCGCGCTGCGCAGCGCATCGAGGCTCGCGTTGGCCGGTGCATCGAGCAGCGCGCCGATCGCCTGCTGGCGCGACTGCGCGGCGACCGACGCGCGCGGCGGGTGATGCAGCCAGTGACGCAGCAGGCGGCTGCCCATCGTCGTGCAGCAGGTGTCGAGCAGCGAATACAGCGTGGGCGACTCGGTGCCGCGCAGCGTTTCGGTCAATTCGAGGTTGCGGCGCGTGGCCGGGTCGAGCCCGATGTATTCGGTTTCGTTCTCCACCTTCAGGCTGCGCACGTGCCGCAGTTGCTGGCCTTGCGTGGCCGCGGCATAGAGCAGCAGCGCGCCGGCCGCGCCGCACGCGCTCGTCAGCGAATGCGCGCCGAACCCGTCGAGGCTCGCGACGTCGAGCTGATCGCACAGGCGCTGCGTGCCCGACGCGATGTCGAAGTGCCAGGCCGGCACGCGCTTGCTTGCGCCCGCGCCGGCGGGAATGGCGTCGGTTGCGCCGTCCGGCGTCAGGATTTCGGCCGGCCGGATGCGTTCGAGCGCGGCGGCAAGCTGGTTGGGCTCGATTTCCGCGAGACGCAATGCGCCGCTCGCGAGGTTCAGCCATGCAAGGCCGATATTGACCGCGACGCCGCGCTTGTTGTGGCCGGTACACATCGCGAGCAGGTAGACGTCGTTCTTGTCGGACAGCAGCGCGGCATCGGTCAGCGTGCCGGGCGTGACGACGCGCACGACCTTGCGCTCGACAGGGCCTTTCGACGTGGCGGGGTCGCCGATCTGCTCGCAGATCGCGACCGATTCGCCCATCTTCACGAGCTTCGCCAGATACTGCTCGACCGCGTGATGCGGGACGCCGGCCATCTTGATCGGCGTGCCGGCCGACGCGCCGCGCTGCGTGAGGGTCAGGTCGAGCAGGCGTGCCGCTTTTTCTGCGTCCTCGAAGAACAGCTCGTAGAAGTCGCCCATCCGGTAGAAGACGAGCGTGTCCGGATGATCGGCCTTGATGCGCAGGTACTGCTGCATCATCGGGGTGTGGCCGGCAAAGGCCTCGGGCGACAGCGTGGTCATAGATCAGGCATGAAGTTGTTGCTTGGGTTGCCCGAGTTTACCAGTGGCTTCGACGTCCACGCGCGAAGTTCGCCGTTTGGCCGATGGCCGGTGATGCCGCGTCGTCGCGATTTGACGGATGTACTCGCCCGACTGCCCACCCACGAAGCGTCCGGGATCGCCGGGCCGCTCCCGCGGCGTCGGGCATCCGGCGCCACCAAACCGGCAAGACGGGTTCACTTACAATCAGCGGAATGCGCTCGCCGTGTCCGGGAGCAATCTTGACCACGCCTATATCGGCGGCCTCGATGTCGTCTCGCGCGCGACGGCGCCTCGATTACCGTGCGGCAACAGGAGAACCTCGATGATCAAAGTCAGTGTCATGTACCCGTACGCCGCAGGCGCGCGCTTCGACCATGCTTACTATCGCGATACGCACATGCCAATGGTGAAACAGCGGCTCGGCGCGGCATGCCTGTACTACACGGTGGACAAGGGTATCGCAGGCGGCGCTCCCGGCGCGGACCCTGTTTACGTCGCCAAGTGTGACTTCGTCTGCACTTCCATCGAAGCTTTTCAGGCAGCCCGCGATCCGCACGCGCAGGAGATCATGGCCGACATCGCCAATTACACGGATATACGCCCCGTGCTGCAAATCAGTGAGGTGGTCGTGGAGCGTTCGGAAGGCTAACCAGGGTTCGGATATCGCCAGGCATCGCATCCGCGTATGACGCAGCGCTCGCGCTATCGTGGCGCGGGTCGCGCTCGCTCGGCCTGATCGGGTACGCTTGCCGCCGCGGAAAGGGCGGTACGAAATTCCGTGCGTCGAGCCACGAGTGAAGCTCCATGAAGCCACGGCGGGGCAGGCCGGCGGCGCTCAGGTCACGAACCTGCGCGCCCCGACCCGCCACCGCAGGTCAGGACGCGTGCCCCGACGTCAGACTGAGCGCCACCGCCTGCGCGACTTCGATGCCGTCGATCGCCGCCGAATAGATGCCGCCCGCATATCCCGCGCCTTCGCCGGCCGGATACAGGCCTTCGACGTTCATGCTCTGGTAGTCGTCCTTGCGTCGAATCCGGATCGGCGACGACGTGCGCGTCTCCACGCCGGTGAGCACGGCGTCGTGCATCGCGAAGCCGGCGATCTTCTTGTCGATCTCGGGCAGCGCTTCGCGGATCGCTTCGATCACGTAGTCCGGCAGTGCGGTACTGAGGTCGGTCGGATTCACGCCGGGCTTGTACGACGGCTCCACCGAGCCCAGCGACGTCGACGGCCGGCCCGCGATGAAATCGCCGACCAGCTGGCCCGGCGCGCGGTAGTCACCGCCGCCGAGCTCGAACGCGCGTTCTTCCCATTTGCGCTGGAACGCGATGCCGGCGAGCGGGCCGCCCGGATAATCGTCCGGCGTGATGCCGACGACGATGCCCGCATTCGCGTTGCGCTCCGCGCGGGAATACTGGCTCATCCCGTTGGTGACCACGCGGCCCGGCTCCGAGGTCGCGGCGACCACCGTGCCGCCCGGGCACATGCAGAAGCTGTAGACCGCGCGCCCGTTGCTGCAGTGGTGGACTACCTTGTAGTCGGCTGCGCCGAGCTGCTTGTGGCCCGCGAACTTGCCGAAGCGGCTGCGATCGATCAGCCCCTGAGGATGCTCAATGCGGAAACCGAGCGAGAACGGTTTCGCTTCGATATAGACGCCGCGGTCGTGCAGCATCTGGAACGTGTCGCGCGCGCTGTGGCCCACAGCCAGCACCACGCGGTCGCACCGCAGCGTTTCGCCGTTCGACAGCTTGAGCGCGCGCACCTTGCCCTGGTCGATTTCGATGTCGTCGACGCGGGTTTCGAAACGCACTTCGCCACCGAGTTCGTGGATCGACGCGCGCATTTTTTCCACCATGCTGACGAGGCGGAACGTGCCGATGTGCGGGCGGCTCAGGTACAGGATGTCCTCGGGCGCGCCGGCCTTGACGAATTCGTCCAGCACCTTGCGGCCATAGTGGTTCGGATCCTTGATCTGGCTGTACAGCTTGCCGTCGGAAAACGTCCCCGCGCCGCCTTCGCCGAACTGCACGTTGGACTCGGGATTGAGCACGCTCTTGCGCCACAGGCCGAAGGTGTCCTTGGTGCGCTCGCGCACGGCCTTGCCGCGTTCGAGGATGATGGGACGGAAACCCATCTGCGCGAGGATCAGCCCCGCGAACAGTCCGCACGGCCCCATGCCGATGACGACCGGGCGCAGGAAGTCGGCGTGTTCGGGCGCCTTCGTGACGAAGTGGTACGCCATGTCGGGCGTCACGCCGCAATGCGGCTTGCTGGCGATGCGCTCGAGCGCGGCCGCTTCGTCCTTGACGTCGATATCGACGATATACGTGAGCTTGATGTCGGCACGCTTGCGCGCGTCGTGCGCGCGGCGGAACACGGTGTAACGGAGCAGTTGGTCTGGCGCCACGCCGAGCTCCGCGAGGCGCGCGCGAATCGCGGCCTCGAGCGCGCTCTCGGGGTGGTCGAGGGGGAGTTTAATTTCGCTTAGCCGTAACATGGGGACTCGGATGCGATTGCCACGGCGCCGTGGCGGTGTTGATACAGGCGGGGTCGGCACCCCGGCGGCGGCGTCGTTCGCCGCGCGGGCATGCCGGACGCAAACCCTTCGCTGTCGTTGCGGGACAAGCGGTACGGGCGGCAGTACGCCGACTCGTCCGGGCAACTCGGGCAACTTCAGGATAGGCGCACGAAGCGGCCCGTGTGCACGGAAAATTGTCCCGCGTGTCGGGCGATCGGCGCGCCATCATGACGATGCCGCGCGAGCGGTTTGCGTGAAAGCCGCGCCACGCGGGCGCGGCCCGGGCTTACTCCGCTGCCGGATGCACGCGGCTGTAGCGGTTCAGGATCGGGATCATCTGCGCGTAGATCTTCGGGTTCGCGGCGACGATCTCGTGGCGATGCAGGAAATCGGCGTCGCCCGTGTAGTTACCGACGAGGCCGCCGGCCTCGGTGATCAGCAGGCTGCCCGCCGCCATGTCCCACACGTTGATGCCTTGCTCGAAGAACGCGTCGAGGCGGCCGGCCGCGACGTTCGCGAGATCGAGTGCCGCCGCGCCCGGGCGGCGCAGGCCCGTGCAGGCCTGCGTCATTTCGGTGAAGAGGCGTGCGTAGGCGTCGAGGCCGTCCTTCTCGCGGAACGGGAAGCCCGTGCCGACGAGTGCATCTGCCAGGCGGTCGCGGCGGCCGACGCGGATGCGGCGGTCGTTCAGGTACGCGCCGCGGCCGCGGGTGGCCGTGAACAGGTCGTTCTTGTTGGGATCGTAGACGACGGCCTGCGTGACGACGCCCTTGTGCTCGAGCGCGATCGACACGCAGTAGTACGGGAAGCCGTGGATGAAGTTGGTCGTGCCGTCGAGCGGATCGATGATCCACTTGAATTCGGATTCGTTCTCGGATTCGCCAGATTCCTCCGCGAGGATCGCGTGGTCGGGGTAGGCGGTCTTCAGCGTCTCGATGATCGCGTCTTCGGCGGCCTTGTCCACTTCGGTGACGAAGTCGTTCTGCTGCTTCTTGCGGATCTCGATCAGGTCGAGATCGAGGGACGCGCGATTGATGATCTGTCCGGCGCGGCGCGCAGCCTTGACAGCAATGTTGAGCATGGGATGCATGAGCCTGGATCCTATAGCCGGCGGCACGGGCCGCCACGAAGTGGGACAACCGCCCGGAACGGCGCAAGCGTGCCGGGGCGAGGTGAGACGCGAATTGACAAAGAGCGGGGTACGACCCGCGCTGCGCCGGGCGCAACGCGTAAAGGCATGATTTTACCCGATTTTCGGCGGTTTCAGGCGACCGGCATGCGGGGAAACCCCCACTGGCCATCCGGACGAGTGGGTTTGCCGGGGCGATGGCGATACCATACGGCCATTCTGATGAACCGAGTCGTATCGTAGTGGAAACTCCGCAGAACACCGCCGCGCCGTCCGAATCGGGCGCGGCCTCGTCCCCGCCGCCGTCCGGCGGCTTCACGTCCACCCGCTTCGTGCTCGTCGAGCCGAGCCATCCCGGCAACGTCGGGGCGGCCGCCCGCGCGCTGAAGACGATGGGCTTCTCCCGCCTCGTGCTGGTCGCGCCGCGCGTGCCGCACGTGCAGAGCGACCCCGAGGCGGTCGCGATGGCCAGCGGCGCGGACGACGTCCTCGCGTCCGCGCATGTCGTGCCGACGCTCGGCGAAGCGCTGTCCGGCGTGCACTGGTCGATCGCGCTGACCGCGCGCACGCGCGAATACGGGCCGCCGCGCCTCGCGCCGCGCGCGGCTGCCGCACAGGCGAGCGCGCAGGTCGGCACGGGCGACATCGCGCTCGTGTTCGGCAACGAGCGCACCGGTCTCGCGAACGAGCATGTCGAGCAGTGCAGCGCGCTCGCGCACATTCCGGCCAACCCGGCCTACAGTTCGCTGAATCTCGCGCAGGCCGTGCAAGTGCTCGCATACGAGTTGCGCGTCGCGTTTCTCGAGCAGGCGAGCGAGCCGTCGGCGCAGCCGCAGGGCGAAGCCGGCACGCTCGCGCAAAGCGACGAGATCGAGCGGATGTACGTGCACCTCGAGAACGCGTTGATCGCGCTCGACTTCCTCGATCCGCGCAATCCGAAGAAGCTGATGCCGCGGCTGCGGCGCCTGTTCGCACGCACGGGCCTCGAGCGCGAGGAGGTCAACATCCTGCGCGGCATCGCGAAGCACATCCTGCTGAAGTCGGGCAAACCGGGCGGCGACGCGTAAGCGGCTGGCGCTCCGATTGCCGGGGGCGGGGGAGTTCGCTCGATGCGGCGTGCGTTGGGCCGGGCCATGTGTCGACCGACCGCACGCGTCGAACCTGCTGTTTCTCCCGACCGATCGGCCCCGGAAACCCCCGCGTAGCAAGCGTTCCGGCCGAATACCCGTGCCGACGGCGGGGTGAACGCGCGGCCGCGTGCGGCCGGGCACGACTGGCCCTACAATCGCCGGACGTCATAAGTAAATTACCCGGCGCGATAACGGCCGGCATTGCCGGCGATGCGCGCCGGCCTTTTCCCAGATCACATCATGTTCACGAGACTGCGCGAAGACATCGCAACGATTCGCGAGCGGGATCCCGCCGCTCGCAGTGCGTGGGAAGTGCTGACCTGTTATCCGGGGCTGCATGCGCTCGTGCTGCACCGTTTCGCGCACGCATGCTGGCGCGCGAAGCGCTACTGGCTCGCGCGGTTCGTGTCGCAGGCCGGCCGGTTCCTGACCGGCATCGAGATTCACCCCGGCGCGACGATCGGCCGGCGCGTGTTCATCGATCACGGCATGGGCGTCGTGATCGGCGAGACGGCGGTCATCGGCGACGACTGCACGATCTATCAGGGCGTGACGCTGGGCGGCACGTCGCTCACACGCGGCGCGAAGCGCCACCCGACGCTCGAGGCCGGCGTGATCGTCGGCGCCGGCGCGAAGGTGCTCGGCGGTTTCACTGTCGGTGCGGGCGCGAAGATCGGCTCGAACGCGGTAGTCGTCAAGCCCGTGCCGGCCGGCGGCACCGCGGTCGGCAACCCGGCACGCATCGTGATGCCGGCGCAGCCGAAGCCGCAGACCGAGCGCGCGGCATTCAGCGCGTACGGGATCACGCCGAACGCCGACGATCCGATGTCGCTCGCGATTCACGGGCTGATCGATCACGCGGCGAAGGAAAGCCGCCGCGTCGACGAGATCGTCGCGGCGCTCGAGCGGCTCGGCACGCATCTGGAAACGCTGCAGGGCGCCGACGCGGCACGCCTCGACCTGCGCAGGCTGTCAGCGGTGCTGGAAGGCAAGACGGTGGAACGCCAGACGTAACCCACGCGATGGGCGCTGATCGCTGCCGGTCAGTGCGACGGCAGCGCCGGCGTCAGTCGAGCGGCATCGCGTGGATGCCTTCCGCGTCGACGCGCAGGTAGCCGCCGCGCGGCGTGCCGTGATCGAGATCCCAGTCGGGCAGCACCCAGCGGATTCCGCCCGGTTCCGCGTGGCGCGCGGGGCGGTGCGTGTGGCCGTGAATGATCACGCTCGCGCGGCTTTTCCGGAACAGCGCGGCCACGCCATCCCGCGTGACGTCGTAGATGGCCGAAGCCGGGCGCATCCGGCCCGCTTCGCTGTTCGAGCGCATGCGCTGCGCGAGCGCGCGGCGCCAGCGGAACGGCCAGGCGAGAAACAGCCATTGCGCGACGCGATTGCGCGCGAAGCGCCGGAACACCTGGTAGCCGCGGTCGGCCGTGCATTGCGCGTCACCGTGCGCGAGCACGATGCGCTGGCCGAACGCCATGATCAGCGAAGGGTCGGGCAGCAGCATCGCGCCGGCCGCCTTCATGAAGCGCCGGCCGAGCAGGAAATCACGGTTGCCGTGCATCACGTAGAGCGCGATGCCGCGTTCCGAGAACGTGTGCATCAGCGCGGCCATGCGCGCGGCGAACGGATCGTCGTCGAGGATGTCGTCGCCGATCCAGTATTCGAACAGGTCGCCGAGGATGAACACCGAGTCGGCGCTGTCGGCGGTGTATTTCACGAAATGCTCGAACGCGGCGACCGTCTTCGGAATCGCCTCGCTCAGGTGCAGATCGGAGAGAAACAGGAACGGGCGTGCGGCTTGCGCGTACTCGCGCTCGCCCGGCACGCCCGCGGAGACGCTTCGCGGCGGACTCTCCTGCAACATCGAAGTGCCTCCGTAACGACTATGCGTCAGACCACCACGGCCTTTTCGATCACGACGTCGTCGGTCGGCACGTCCTGATGGAAGCCCGCGTTGCCCGTCTTGACGCCCTTGATCTTGTCGACCACGTCCTGGCCTTCGACGACCTTGCCGAACACTGCGTAGCCCCAGCCCTGCGGCGTCGGCGACGAGTGGTTCAGGAAGTCGTTGTCGTTCACGTTGATGAAGAACTGGGCGGTCGCCGAGTGCGGATCGTTCGTGCGTGCCATCGCGACCGTGTAGTTGTCGTTCTTCAGGCCGTTGTTCGCTTCGTTGTCGATCGGCGCGTCGGTCGGCTTCTGCTTCAGGCCCGGCTCGAAGCCGCCGCCCTGGATCATGAAGCCGTTGATCACGCGATGGAACACGGTGCCGTCGTAATGGCCCTTCTTCACGTAGTTCAGGAAGTTCTCGACCGTCTTCGGTGCCTTCGCGGCGTCGAGTTCGAGCTTGATCACGCCGTGGTTCGTATGCAGTTCAACCATGATGAATTCCTTCGGTGAGGCGGTTTAAATGGCACGCGGCCGGTCGTACGACGCGGCCGCGTGTGGCGCCGGACGTGCCGGCAGGTGCTTACTTCGAGACGATGCTCGCCGATTCGATCACGACCGGTTGCGCCGGTACGTCCTGCATCGGGCCGCGCGAGGTCGTCGCCACGCCTTCGATCTTCTTCACGACGTCGAGGCCGGACACGACCTTGCCGAACACCGCATAGCCGTTGCCGTCCGGGTTCGGATAGTCGAGGCCGCCGTTGTCGACCGTATTGATGAAGAACTGCGCGGTGGCCGAATTCGGATCGCTCGTGCGCGCCATCGCGATCGTGCCCGTCAGGTTCTTCAGACCATTGCGGCTTTCCAGCGGGATCGGCGCGCGGGTCGGCTTTTCCTCGAAGTTGGTCTTGTAGCCGCCGCCCTGGATCATGAAGCCCTTGATCACGCGATGGAAGATCGTGCCGTTGTACTGGCCGGCCTTCACGTAATCGAGGAAGTTGGCGACGGATTTCGGCGCCTTCTCCGGATAGAGCTCGACGCGGATGTCGCCCTGCGAGGTCTTCAGCTGCACGACGGGGTGCGCGGTGGCCGTTTGCGCGAACGCGGGCGCGGTCGCGAGAAGGGCGGCGCCGCCAAGCGCCAGCAACAGACGTTTCATTGCGATCCTCAGGTTGGGAGGGAAGGAAGGCCGCGCCGCTTATTGCGACGGCGCGACGTACGGTGCCGCCAGTGCGCCCGACGGACCGCTGAACTGGAACGTCGGCGACATCGGCAGCGTGGTGGTGCTCACGTTCGCGGCGGCGCGGTCGGTGTAGTCGCGCGTGGCCGGCGACGTCGCGCGGGCGTTCGGCGCGGCTTTCGACGGCGACACGATCTTCTGCAGATCGGCGAGGCGCTGCGCGGTCGCGCCGCTCGTGCGGCCGAGCGATTGCGCGCGCTTGTACGACTCGGCCGCGAGACGCAGGTAGAGATCGCCGAGGTTCTCGTACGCGAGCGAGTAGCCCGGGTTCGATTGCGTCGCGGTGACGAGCGCGGTGCGCGCCTCGTCATAGCGGCCGTGCTTCGCGTAGAGCGCCGCGAGGTTGTTGTACGGCTCGGGCAGTTCGGGGTACGCCTGCGTGATCGCGACGAACTGCTGGATCGCGTCGTCGTCGCGGTTCAGGCGGGCCAGCACGGTACCGCGCTTGAACTGCGCCTGCACGTCGTGCGGGTTCGACGCGATGCGCGCGTCGAGCTGCGCGAGCGCCTGCTGCCACTGCTTGCCGGCGATCGACGCGTCGATTTCGGGAGTGCCGTCGGCGACCGCCGGGGCCTTTTGCGCATGCGCCGCGGGAGCCGCGAAAAGCGTCAGCGCGACGCCCATGACGGTGGTCGCAACGAGGGTCGCAGCGCTCGGCGCGCGGCCGCGATGAGGTTTCATAGGCGTAAATCGGAATGTTATACTCCGAGCCATTCTAACAAAACGTCTGCGCGTTCCGGCGAGCGGCAGACAGTCTTTCTTAGCCTCTCGTGGCCGTCACCGCTGTGCTTGCAGCCTGACCGCCCCATGTGATATCGAGGACGCGCGGCCTGGCGCCGCAGCAGATGGTCCGTCCGTTTCACATGCTGGGCGAGCTTCGCCAGGGCGGTTTCCTTCGGCTCACGGTTCATCTCTATGGAATCACTGCGCATCTACAACACGCTCGCGCGTGACAAGCAAGTTTTCGTGCCGCGCCAGCCCGGCGAAGTGCGGATGTACGTATGCGGGATCACCGTCTACGACTATTGTCACGTGGGCCACGCGCGCATGCTGGTCGTGTTCGACCTCGTCCAGCGCTGGCTGCGTGCGATCGGCTATCGGGTCACGTACGTGCGCAACATCACCGACATCGACGACAAGATCATCCGTCGCGCGGTCGAGAACGGCGAGACGATCAAGTCGCTGACCGACCGCTTCATCGGTGCGATGCACGAGGATGAAACCGCGCTCGGCATCCAGCGGCCCGACGTCGAGCCGCGCGCGACGCAGTTCATCCCGCAGATGCTCGGCATGATCGAGACGCTCGAGACGAACGGCTACGCGTATCAGGCGGCCGACGGCGACGTCAATTACTCGGTGCGCAAGTTCGCAGACTACGGGAAGCTGTCGGGCAAGTCGCTCGACGCTCTCCGCGCGGGCGAGCGCGTCGCCGCGAACGATGCGAAGCAGGACCCGCTCGACTTCGTGCTGTGGAAGCGCGCGAAGGCGGACGAGCCGGAAGGCGCGTCGTGGGCGTCGAAGTATGGGATGGGCCGCCCGGGCTGGCACATCGAGTGCTCGGCGATGGGCTGCTCGCTGCTCGGCAATCATTTCGACATCCACGGCGGCGGGCAGGACCTGCAATTCCCGCACCACGAGAACGAGATCGCGCAGAGCGAAGGCGCGACCGGCGAGACGTTCGTCAACTACTGGATGCACAACGGCTTCGTGCAGGTCGACAACGAGAAGATGTCGAAATCGCTCGGCAACTTCTTCACGATCCGCGAGGTGCTCGAGCGTTACGACGCGGAAGTCGTGCGCTTCTTCATCGTGCGCACGCACTACCGTTCGCCGCTCAATTACAGCGACGTGCATCTCGACGATGCGCGCGCGTCGCTCACGCGCCTGTACATCGCGCTGAAGGACGTCGAGCCCGACACGCTCGTGCTCGACTGGAACGAGCCGCACGCGCAACGTTTCGCGGCGGCGATGAACGACGATTTCAACACGCCGGTCGCGGTGGCGACGCTGTTCGAGCTGGCGGGTGAGGTCAACCGCACGCGCGATGCCTCGCTCGCACGGCAACTGAAACAGCTGGCGGGCCTGCTCGGCCTGCTGGGCCGCGAACCGCGCGCGTTCCTGCAGCAGGCGTCCGGCGCCGCGCAGGCGGGCGGGCTCGCGGCCGACGAGATCGAAGCGCAGATCGCCGCGCGCGTCGCGGCGAAGCAAGCGAAGGACTATGCCGAAGCGGACCGGATCCGGGCGGAATTGCTCGAAGCCGGCATCGCACTTGAAGACAAACCGGGCGGATCGACCGAATGGCGTCGCGTATGAGCGCAGCGCGTTCCACTGACCGATCCGTCAGGTAGGAGGCAAGATGGCAACGGCCAGAAAAGCGCCGGTCAGGCGTGCGACCCCGGTCGCCGCGCGTCCGGCAGCCAAGCGCGTACCGGCGGCGAAGGCGGACGCGACGCGCGCCGTGCCGAACGGCGCGCTGAACGGTCATGCGCAGCCGGCGGCCGCGCAGCCGGCCGCCGACGCGGCCCGCAAGATACGTGCGTCCGAAGCGGACGGCGAGGAGGGCGTCGTGCGTCCCGCCTATTGGGACAAGGCGTGCGCTGACCTCGTCAAGCGCGACCGGATTCTGAAGAAGCTGATTCCGAAGTTCGGCCCCGCGCATCTGGTGAAGCGCGGCGACCCGTTCGTCACGCTCGCGCGCTCGGTCGTCGGCCAGCAGATTTCGGTGCCGTCCGCCCAGTCGCTGTGGGCGCGCATCGAGGATGCCTGCCCGAAACTCGCGCCGCAACCGGTGATCCGGCTCGGCGCGGACAAGCTGATCGCGTGCGGGTTGTCGAAACGCAAGACGGAATACATCCTCGATCTCGCGCAGCATTTCGTGTCGGGGGCGCTGCACGTCGACAAATGGACGTCGATGGACGACGAGGACGTGATCGCGGAACTCACGCAGATCCGCGGCATCAGCCGCTGGACGGCCGAGATGTTCCTGATTTTCAACCTGTCGCGGCCGGACGTGCTGCCGCTCGACGACCCGGGCCTGATCCGTGCGATCAGCGTCAATTACTTCAGCGGCGAACCCGTCACGCGCAGCGAGGCGCGCGAGGTCGCGGCCAACTGGGAGCCGTGGCGCACCGTCGCGACCTGGTACATGTGGCGCAGCCTCGATGCGCCCGACGCCGACGCCTGAGCGTCGGCTATCGGGTTTTAAACATCAATAGTTGAGAGCCGGTTTTGAGCGTCGCCCGCGCGGGTAGAATACGCGCTGCCGCAAGACCCAAGGATTCGAACACATGAAGACCACGTTTCTGGATTTCGAACAGCCGATCGCCGAACTCGAGGCCAAGATCGAAGAGCTGCGATTCGTGCAGGACGACTCGGCTGTCGATATTTCGGAAGAAATCGAGCGGCTGTCGAAGAAAAGCCAGCAACTGACGAAAGACCTCTACGCGAACCTGTCGCCGTGGCAGGTTTCGCAGATCGCGCGGCACCCGCAGCGGCCGTACACGCTCGACTACGTCGCGGAACTGTTTACCGATTTTCACGAGCTGCATGGCGACCGCGCGTTCGCGGACGACCTGTCGATCGTCGGCGGTCTCGCGCGCTTCGGCGGCCATCCGTGCATGGTGATCGGTCACCAGAAGGGCCGCGACACGAAGGAGCGCGCCGCGCGCAACTTCGGGATGCCGCGTCCGGAAGGCTATCGCAAGGCCGAACGCCTGATGCGTCTCGCCGAGAAGTTCGGGCTGCCGATCTTCACGTTCGTCGACACGCCGGGCGCGTACCCGGGCATCGGCGCGGAAGAGCGCGGCCAGTCGGAGGCGATCGGTCGCAACCTGTACGTGATGGCCGAGCTGAAGACGCCGATCATCACGACGGTGATCGGCGAGGGCGGTTCGGGCGGTGCGCTGGCGATCGCCGTGGCCGACACCGTGATGATGCTGCAGTTCTCGACCTACTCGGTGATCTCGCCGGAAGGCTGCGCGTCGATCCTGTGGAAGAGCGCAGCGAAGGCGCCGGAAGCCGCGGAAGCGCTGGGCCTGACCGCGCATCGCCTGAAGGCGCTCGGCCTGATCGACAAGATCATCAACGAGCCGCTCGGCGGCGCGCATCGCGATCCGAAGGGCATGGCCGCGTTGCTGCGTCGCGCGCTGGCCGATTCGCTGCGCCAGTTCCAGGGCATGAGCATCGATGCGCTGCGCGAGCGCCGCTTCGAGCGCCTGATGGCCTACGGCAAGTTCAAGGAAACCACGCCCGGCGCATGACCGGCCGTGTATTCACGGCGCGTGCGGCTGCACGCGCGTCTCGCTCGTGATCCCACCCACCGAATTCTCCGCCGATCGCGTCGTCCTCGACGCGGTCGGCGTTGCGCTTTCTGGTCTGCCGCCGCAGGCGCGCATCGCGATCGCCTACAGCGGCGGCCTCGATTCGACCGTGCTGCTCGATGCGGCCGTGCGCGTCGCGGGCGCGTCGCGCTGCGTCGCGCTGCACGTGCATCACGGCCTGAGCGCGAACGCCGACGCATGGGTCGCGCATGCCGAAGGGCAAGCGGCGCGGCT
Organism: Burkholderia sp. E168m15; assembly: GCF_016586105.1. Taxonomy (NCBI): domain Bacteria; kingdom Pseudomonadati; phylum Pseudomonadota; class Betaproteobacteria; order Burkholderiales; family Burkholderiaceae; genus Burkholderia; species Burkholderia sp. E168m15. The sequence goes on along the minus strand of NZ_BCPO01000063.1, from coordinate 24,779 downwards.
CGGTGTCGCATTCGAATCGATGCGCGTCGACGTGCCGCGCGACAGCGGGCTCGGCATCGAGGCGACCGCGCGCGAGCGTCGCTACACGGCGCTCGACGAGATGGGCGAACGCCATGGCGTGGCGGCGCTGTGGCTCGCGCAACATGCGGACGACCAGGCGGAAACGGTGCTGCTGCAACTGTTGCGCGGCGCGGGAATCGCGGGGCTCGCCGCGATGGCGCCGCGTTATCGCCCCGACGGCGTGAGCATCGAGCGTGTACGTCCATTGCTGCGACTGTTGCGCGCACAACTCGAGCGCTATGCGGAGCAGCACGCGCTCGCGTGGATCGACGACGAATCGAACGGCGATACGCGCTATGCGCGCAATGCGCTGCGCGTCGACGTGCTGCCGGCGCTGGCCGTGCATTTCCCGGGCTTTCGCGACGCGCTCGGCCGCGCGGCCCAGCATGCGGCCGCCGCTCAGCGGCTGCTCGACGATCTGGCCGAGCTCGATTTCGCCGTCGCCGCGCGCGATGACGGTCGGGCGCTGTCGCGCGACGCACTGGTCGGATTCGACGACACGCGCGGCGCGAACCTGCTGCGCTTCTGGATGCGCCGGCTCGGTTTGCCGGGCGCGTCGGCTGCCCGTCTGGCCAACATGATGCGGCAACTGCGCGCGGCGCACGACGCGCATGCGCTGCGTGTCGATCACGCGGGGCAGTGCCTGCGGCTCTATCGCGATGTCGTGTACTGGGAGGCGGGCGACAGCAGCGAGCCGGCCGACGACGGCACGGGGACGCCGCAGCCGGAGGCGGCACTCGCGTGGGACGGGCAGGAAGTGTGGCATCTGCCGGGATGGCGCGGCACGTTCGTGTTCGCGCCCGCCGACGCGGGCAGCGCCGACGCGGTGCCCGAGGCGCTGCTGCGCGGTACCCGGCTGGCGGCGCGCGCCCGTGCCGGCGGCGAACGGATGCGCACGTCGCCGGGCGGGCCGGGCCGGACGCTGAAGAACCTGTTCCAGGAGCGCGGGGTGCCGGCCTGGCAACGCGACGTGCCGCTGTTGTTCGCGGGTGACCGGCTGATCTACGTGCCGCGACTGGGCGTCAATCGCGACATCGGCGAGCCGGCCGACGCGGCGCCCGGTGACGCGGCATGGCGCCGGATCGAATGGCGCCCCGATTTGCTGATCGCCTAGCAGCGGCAGGCGGTCGAACGCGCGATGGCGGGCCCATTTTCACCATTTGGTAAACAGCGCCGGAACGGCCGCCGACACGGCGCGCGGCTTGTCAAGCGGGCTTCTATCGGGTACGCTCGGTCGTTTGCTCGGCTCGATTTTTGAGCGTTTTGTGCAGGTTTTCCGCGTGACGTACCCGGTTTGCGCGGCCTGATCGGCCTTCCGGGCAAAATCCGCCACGCTTGCGTGTTGCGTCCCAGCCGTCCCCCTCGTCGTCCGTCCACAGCCACAAGCCGCGTGACCGAACGGCTACGCGGCCTGCCCAGCGCGCCCGTGCGGTTTCTCCTCCAGTTCAGAACGACAATGGCACTCATCGTACACAAATACGGCGGCACTTCGATGGGCTCGGTCGAGCGCATCAAGAACGTCGCGAAACGCGTCGCAAAATGGCATCAGGCCGGGCACCAGATGGTGGTCGTGCCTTCGGCGATGTCCGGCGAAACCAACCGTCTGCTCGGTCTTGCGAAAGAGATTTCGAGCCAGCCGAGCCCGCGTGAGCTCGACATGATCGCGTCGACCGGCGAGCAGGTCAGCGTCGGCCTGCTGTCGATCGCGCTGCAGGAAATCGGCGTCGAGGCCGTGAGCTATGCCGGCTGGCAAGTGCCGATCAAGACGGACAGCGCGTTTACGAAAGCACGTATTCACTCGATCGACGACGAGCGTGTGAAGGACGATCTGAACGCAGGCAAGGTCGTGATCATCACGGGCTTCCAGGGCGTCGATCCGGACGGCCACATCACGACGCTGGGCCGGGGCGGCTCGGACACGTCGGCGGTGGCGGTGGCGGCTGCGCTGGGTGCCGAAGAGTGCCTGATCTATACCGACGTCGATGGCGTCTACACGACCGATCCGCGAGTCGTCGAAGAGGCGCGCCGCCTCGACCGCGTGACGTTCGAGGAGATGCTGGAAATGGCCAGCCTCGGCTCGAAGGTCCTGCAGATCCGCTCGGTCGAATTCGCCGGCAAATACCAGGTGAAGACGCGTGTGCTGTCGAGCCTGACCGATCCGCTGATTGCGCTCGACGAAGAAATGCGCTCGGGCACCCTGATTACTTTTGAAGAAGACGAGACCATGGAAAAGGCAGTCATTTCCGGCATCGCGTTCCAGCGCGACGAAGCACGCATTGCTGTGATGGGCGTGCCCGACAAGCCGGGCATCGCATATCAGATCCTCGGCCCGGTGGCCGATGCGAACGTCGACGTCGACATGATCATCCAGAACCAGAGCGTCGAAGGCAAGACCGACTTCACGTTCACGGTCGGCCGCGGCGACTACCAGAAGGCGATGGACATCCTCACCAACCAGGTGCAGGGCCATGTGAGCGCCGAGCGCGTGCAGGGCGACCCGAAGGTGTCGAAGGTGTCGGTCGTCGGCGTCGGCATGCGTTCGCACGTGGGCGTCGCGAGCAAGATGTTCCGCACGCTGTCGGAAGAGGGCATCAACATCCAGATGATCTCGACGTCCGAAATCAAGATTTCGGTGCTGATCGACGAGAAATACATGGAGCTGGCCGTCCGCGCGCTGCACAAGGTATTCGAACTCGACCAGGCGTCGTGAATTTTCCGTGATGCATTGAAGAAAATGCATCACGGAAATTGACGTACGGTTCGAAACCCTATATTATCTCGTTCTCGTCGCACTGCCTCCCTGGTGCGAGCGAAAGTTTGGGAGACGTGGCCGAGAGGTCGAAGGCACTCCCCTGCTAAGGGAGCATCTGGGCCAAAACCTGGATCGAGGGTTCGAATCCCTCCGTCTCCGCCAAAAGCGGTGACAAAGCCCCGCAAGTTCTCGGACTTGCGGGGCTTTTTCTTTTTCCGGCCCACCGTGTGGTGTCGTGCGCCAAGCATCGATGCCGTCGAGTTTCGTCCTCGGGCGCGCATCGTCGATACGTCATGCGGGCAATGGGTGCTCGACGGGAGTGGCGGTCATGCGCTACATATCGCGTATCGTTCCGCGCGACTCGAGGTGATGCTCGTGGCAACCCCGCATTCCGTTCTGACCGTCCTGTCTCATCGACCTGTCGACGGATTGATCGACAACCACGCACGTTACGCGCATCTGCACGGCTACCGGCATGCAATGGCCGACGGCATGCACGTGTATGGCGAGCGCCAGCAGGTGCTGTACAAGTACCACGCGATCATCGCGCAACTCGTTGCGATGGAGCACGGTGCGTTGCTGCTCGTGCTCGACCCGTTCTCCGTCGTGTTCGATCCGCATGCGCTGACGGATGTCGCGCACGGTTACGACGCGATCGTCACGACGCAGACGTCGAAATCGGCGTTGCCCGCCGCGAGCGGCATGATCTTCCGCAACGTGCCCGACGTACGCGAGCAGTTGCGCCGGCTGGCGCTCGAACTGGGCAAGTGGGCGATGCATCTTCCGGAGCGGCAGCACGCGTGCGAGGCGACGCTGCTGGCAGCGCACTTTCCACCGCTACCGTTCGACGTACCGCTTGCGAACGGCCATTTCGCGTCGGCCCAGACGGTCTGGAGCGACGGCGTCTCGATCGATTCGATCGCCGGCGCGCGACCGCTCGTGGCGCACCAGGCACCCGAGTGGCGAGACGTGAACGGCTTCTGGGCGCCGGTGCCCGATTACGACTTCCGTTACGTGACGGCGCTCGTCGACGATGCCGAACGGTACCAGCGCGGCGACTGTCCGCGCGCGATGGACGACTGGTGCGCCGCGCAGCAGCGACCGCGCGAAGCAGAGCGGCATGTGAATCCGCATGCGCCGATCGCGTTCGTGAGCCTGCATACGTCGCATATCGCGGGCTATGGCGACCTGCACGAGGAGAATTTCGTCCGCTACTGCACGCGACACGGCTATGCGTACCACACGTATCGCGCCGCGCCCGCTTTCCTGCCGGACGGCATCGACGCGAACTGGGCGAAGCTGCATCTGATTCGCGAACATCTGCCGCATCACGCGTTCGTGTTCTGGGTCGATGCGGACATCCTCGCGATCGACCAGCGCCAGCGCATCGATGGCACGATCGAGGGGCGCGACTTCGTGATCGGGACCGATCACACGGCGTGGGCGATCAACTCGTGCATGATTGGCGTGCGCAACGTGGCGCCGATGCGTGAGCTGGTCGAACGCATCTGCGCGCGCATCGAGCGGTTCGACGATCGCTCGTCGGTCTATGCGAGTGGTGGCGACCAGCAGGCGATCTATGTGGAGTTGCTTGAGTCCGGCATGATCGACGCGCGCCATATCGTCGATGCGACGACGCTCGCGTCGTCCCCGGTCTATGCGACGCGCGACAGCCGCTTCGTCCATTTCCCCGCCCAGCACGACCACTATCGTGCGGTGACGATGCGCGTATGGGATCGCTTGAGTCACCTGCGCTAATGGCCGCTCGCGTGAGAGGTGGTGCGCGAGGGTAACTCGATCTGCGGTATGCGCCGCATGAGATCGAATGAAATAAAAATGAAAGTATTTCTGTAAGATAGGAGAGGCCACGCGACCGCGGTACTGGGGAACGCTGAGCATGTCGTTCCGGCCCTCCGAAATGACCGGTTGACATCAAAAATGCGGCGCTGCGTCGATTTCTGTCGCACGCGGCATCGAGCAATACGAAAAATTACTCATAAAAATCAGTAGGCTACGCGGGCACGCAAAATTGATGTTCTGCTGCGCTGCAGAAAATATTCAATCGTTTTATGCTGGTTAACCCGATCGCATTTGAGCGGCATCAACTTTTCCGGTGATGCCGCTTTACATTTTGCCAACATTGGCGATTCACGAAATCTACCTGTCGATTTGATTTCGTTCCTTTCGTTGCGCCTGTCCCCGATGCAGGGCGCGACCTCCTCAAGGCGTTGTTGACATGCATGATTTCCCCTTCCTGAGCCTGGCCATCTGGGTTCCGATACTGTTCGGCGCGGGGCTGCTGCGCGCCGGTTCCGACCAGCATTCACGCCGGATACGACTGATCGCGCTGGTCGGCGCGATCGCCGGGCTGGCGGCCGTCGTGCCGCTGATCGCTGGTTTCGACGCGCATTCGGCGGCGATGCAGTTCGTCGAAAGACGCGACTGGCTGGCGGCATTCAATGCCGGCTGGCGGGTCGGCATCGACGGCGCGTCGCTGTGGCTCGTCGTGCTGACCGCATTCACGACGCTCGTGGTGGTGGTGGCGTCGTGGGAGTCGGTCACGGTGCGCGTCGCGCAGTACTACGCGTCGTTCCTGATCCTGTCGGGGCTGATGGTCGGCGTATTCGTCGCGCAGGACGGGCTGCTGTTCTTCATCTTCTTCGAGGCGACGCTGATCCCGCTGTACCTGCTGATCGGTACGTGGGGGCGCGAGCGACGCGTGTATGCGGCCGTGAAGTTCTTCTTCATCTCGTTCGCCGGCTCGCTGTTGTTGCTGATGGCGATGCTGTACCTGTACGCGCAGTCGCATACGTTCGACATGGCCGTTTGGCGCACGCTGCAGCTCGGCTTCGCGCCGCAGTTGCTGGTGTTCCTCGGCTTCTTCGCGGCGTTCGCGGTCAAGGTGCCGATGTGGCCGGTCCACACGTGGCTGAGCGACGTGTACACGGACGGCCCGACGGGTGCCGCGCTGATGCTCGCGATGCTCAAGCTCGGCGGTTACGGGTTCCTGCGCTTCGCGCTGCCGATCACGCCGGACGCGAGCCACTTCTTCGCGCCGGCCGTGATCGCGCTGTCGCTGTTCGCGATCGTCTACGCGAGCCTGATCGCGCTCGCGCAGACCGATCTCGGCAAGCTGCTCGCGTATTCGACGGTCGCGCACATGGGAATCGTCACGCTCGGGCTGTTCCTGTTCAACCGGATCGGCGTCGAAGGCGCGATCGTGCAACTCGTGTCGTACGGCTTCGTGGCGGGCGCGATGCTGTTGTGCGTGAACGTGCTCGTGGATCGCACCAGGCAGCGCGAGATCGCCGCGTACGGCGGCGTGGCGGGTGTGATGCCGCGTTTCGCGACCTTCACGCTGCTGTTCGCGATGGCCAACGTCGGTCTGCCGGGCACGTCGGGGTTCGTCGGCGAGTTCATGGTGATCATGGGCGCGATCCGCTTCAACTTCTGGATCGGTGCGATCGCGGCGCTCACGCTGATCCTCAGCGCGTCGTACACGCTGTGGATGCTCAAGCGCGTCGTGTTCGGCAAGGTCGCGAGCCAGCGGATCGCGAAGCTCGCCGACCTGAATCGTCGCGAGATCGTGATGTTCGCGTCGCTCGCGCTGATCGTGCTCGCGGTCGGCATCGATCCGAAGCCGTTCACCGATGCGATCGATCCGACCGTCGGCAAGCTGATCCAGGAAGCGAGCCATTCGAAGGTGCCGGCAGGGGATGGCCCCGCGCCGGCGCTGCCGTCGTACATGGCGTCGACGCACGACTGATCCCGGCACACCGCGCCGCGCAGGCGAGCCGCATTCGCGCGGCAGGTATCGTTGCGCACGCATCGATCGAGGCTCGGCACGGGGCGTGCCGGGCCCGCTTCCGGCTGCGTGAAATTGCCCCGCGACAATGTGACTCACGGCAGATTTTGCAATGATGATTTGCCGCCTGCACCGGTTTTTCATCGCACTCGCGCGACGTATGATTCGGCCAATTTCGTGAATCGAATGCGCATCGGGCATACGCAAACGGATTCAATGACCCGCGGGGCTGTGTGATGAAAAGAAGAGCTTCAAGAGGCTGGTCGGCGCTGATGGCCATGGGCACGGCGCTGAGCCTGTCAGGTTGTAATTTAGATGTACTAAATCCGAAAGGAAGCGTGGGTGCGGCTGAAAAGGCGCTGATCGCGACGTCCACCTGGGCGATGCTGATCGTCGTCGTGCCGGTGATCCTGCTCACGCTATGGTTCGCGTGGCGTTACCGCGCGTCGAACCGCAACGCCGCCTACGCGCCGCACTGGTCGCACTCGACCGCGATCGAGGTCGTGATCTGGACGGTGCCGACGCTGATCATCCTGTTCCTCGGCGTGCTCACGTGGAAGACCACGCACGAGCTCGATCCGTACAAGCCGCTCGAATCGGCGGTGAAGCCGATCGACGTGGAAGTGGTCGCGCTCGACTGGAAGTGGCTGTTCATCTATCCGGAACTCGGTATCGCGTCGGTGAACCAGCTCGCGATTCCGGTCGGCACGCCGGTGAACTTCCGCATCACGTCGGATTCGGTGATGAACTCGTTCTTCATCCCGCAGCTCGGCGGCCAGGTCTACGCGATGGCCGGCATGCAGACGCGCCTGCACCTGATCGCCGACGAGCCCGGCAACTACGCGGGCACGTCCGCCAACTTCAGCGGCCGCGGTTTCTCCGACATGAAGTTCCGCACGCTCGCCGAGCCGCGCGAGCAGTTCGATGCGTGGGTGCAGAAGGTGAAGGCGTCGCCGGACCGGCTCGACGCGACTATGTACGGCGGCGTCGCGCAGCCGAGCGAGAAGGCGCCGGTGCGCTATTTCTCGTCGGTCGATCCGCGGCTCTTCCACAACATCATCGCGAAATACAACGATGGCCACGTCCTCGACCTGAAGGACGCCGCCTGCGGCACGAAGGGGTAACGCATGTTCGGCAAACTCACACTCTCGGCGATCCCGTTCGATCAGCCCATCATCATGGGGGCCGGCGCCTTCATGGGTCTGGTCGTGCTGGGCATTCTCGCCGCGCTGACGATCACCGGCCGCTGGAAATGGCTGTGGACGGAATGGCTGACCACGGTCGACCACAAGAGACTCGGCGTGATGTACATCATCGTCGCGCTGATCATGCTGCTGCGCGGCTTCGCCGACGCGATCATGATGCGCATGCAACTCGCGCTCGCGTACAACGCGCCCGGCTACCTGCCGCCGCACCACTATGACCAGATCTTCACGGCGCACGGCGTGATCATGATCTTCTTCATGGCGATGGTGTTCATGGTCGGCCTGATGAACCTGGTCGTGCCGCTGCAGATCGGCGCGCGCGACGTCGCGTTCCCGTTCATCAACTCGCTGTCGTTCTGGATGACGGCGGTCAGCGCGATCCTGATCAACCTGTCGCTCGTGATCGGCGAATTCGCGCAGACGGGCTGGCTCGCGTACCCGCCGCTGTCGGAGCTGCAGTTCAGTCCGGGGGTAGGGGTCGACTACTACCTGTGGGCGCTGCAGATCTCGGGCGTCGGCACGCTGCTGACCGGCGTGAACTTCTTCGTGACGATCATCAAGATGCGCGCGCCGGGCATGACGCTGATGAAGATGCCCGTGTTCACGTGGACGGCCCTGTGCACGAACGTGCTGATCATGGCGTCGTTCCCGATCCTGACCGCGACGCTCGCGCTGCTCGGCCTCGACCGTTACCTCGGCATGCACTTCTTCACGAACGATGCCGGCGGCAATGCGATGCTGTACCTGAACCTGATCTGGGCGTGGGGCCATCCGGAGGTGTACATCCTGATCCTGCCGGCGTTCGGGATCTTCTCGGAAGTCATCGCGACGTTCGCGAAGAAGCCGCTGTTCGGCTACAAGACGATGGTGTACGCGACCTGCGCGATCATGGTGCTGTCGTTCCTCGTGTGGCTGCATCACTTCTTCACGATGGGCTCGGGCGCGAACGTGAATGCGTTCTTCGGGATCATGACGATGATCATCGCGATTCCGACCGGCGTGAAGGTGTTCAACTGGCTGTTCACGATGTACCGCGGCCGGATCGAATTCACGACGCCCGTGCTGTGGACGATCGGCTTCATGGTCACGTTCACGCTCGGCGGCATGACCGGCGTGATGATGGCGATTCCGGGCGCGGACTTCGTGCTGCACAACAGCCTGTTCCTGATCGCGCACTTCCACAACGTGATCATCGGCGGTGTGCTGTTCGGCTATCTGGCGGGCTTCAACTACTGGTTCCCGAAGGCGTTCGGCTTCAAGCTGAACGAGAAGCTCGGCAAGGCCGCGTTCTGGTTCTGGCAGGTCGGCTTCTACGTCGCGTTCGTGCCGCTCTACGTGCTCGGCTTCATGGGCATGACGCGCCGCCTGAACCACTACGACAACCCGGCCTGGCATCCGTGGCTGCTGGTCGCCGCGTTCGGCGCCGTGCTGATCGCGATCGGCATCGCGTGCCAGCTGCTGCAGCTGGTGGTCAGCATCCGCAACCGCCATCTGCCCGAGTACCGCGACACGACGGGCGACCCGTGGGGTGGCCGCACGCTGGAGTGGGCGACCTCGTCGCCGCCGGCCGACTACAACTTCGCGGTGATCCCGCAAGTGCGCACGCTGGATGCGTATGCGGACATGAAGGCACGCGGTGAAGGCCGGCCGAACCCGGCGACGTTCCGCGACATCCACATGCCGTCGAATACTTGCGCGGGCCTCGTGATCGCGGTCTTCAGTCTGGTGCTCGGCTTCGCGCTGGTGTGGCACATCTGGTGGATGGCGATCGGCGGGCTCGTCGGGATCATCGCGACGCTCGTGATCTACAGCTCGCGCGATAACGACGGCTATTACATCCCTGCGTCGACGGTGCGCAAGACCGAAGACAAGCAGCCGACGCGGCGCACGGCCGCGCGCGTCGACGACGTGGAACTGGAGGCCAACTGATGTTGCAGAAAACCTTGAGCGCAACCCTGCTCGAACACGACGACCATCCGCCGTCGCATTCGGTGTTCGGGTTCTGGCTGTATCTGATGACCGACTGCGTGATCTTCGCGGCGCTGTTCGCGACGTTCGCGGTGCTCGGCCACCAGTACGCGGGCGGGCAGACGGCGAAAGAGCTGTTCGACATTCCGGGCGTCGCGGTCGAAACCGCCGCGCTGCTGCTGTCGAGCATCACGTACGGCTTCGCGATGCTCGCGGCGTACCAGCAGCGGCGCGGCGCGCTGCTCGCATGGCTCGCGGTGACGTTCGTGCTCGGCGCGGCGTTTCTCACGATGGAACTGCGCGAGTTCTCGCACCTGATCGCGGAAGGCGCGGGCCCGCAGCGCAGTGCGTTCCTGTCGGCGTTCTTCACGCTGGTCGGCACGCACGGGTTGCACGTGACGGCCGGCCTGTTGTGGATGATCGTGCTGGCCGCGCAGATCGTGTTGCGTGGCGGCGACCTGACCGATCGCGACCTGCGGCGCCTGACGTGCCTGAGCCTGTTCTGGCACTTCCTCGACATCGTGTGGATCTGCGTGTTTTCCTTTGTCTATCTCGCGAGCGTGATCTAAATGGCCCATTCGCATTCGTCTCAACTCGAAGAAGGGCACGGCAGTGTCGGCGGCTACGTCGCCGGTTTCATCCTGTCGGTGCTGCTCACGGCCGCGTCGTTCGGCCTCGTGATGGGCGGCGTGCTGTCGCCGCATGCGTCGCTGATCGGGCTGGCCGTGCTCGCCTTCGTGCAGATCGTCGTGCACCTCGTGTATTTCCTGCACATGAACGGCTCGTCGGGCCAGCGCTGGAACGTGATGGCGTTCAGCTATACGGTGCTGACCGCCGCGATCGTGATCGTCGGCACGCTGTGGGTGATGCACAACGTCAGCATGAACATGATGTCGCGTTGAGCGACGTCGTCGCGCATCGGGTTCGCATCCTTGCGCGTTCATGAAGAAAAGGCGGCACATGCGTGCCGCCTTTTGTTTTTTCCGGCTGCCGTGTTGCGCCGGGCAGTGTGGTCAGTGCCGCGCGCCGGCGTCGGCCGTCAGCGCATGCGTGCAGTCGGCGCGGTACTCGGCGGCGAGCCGATGCTTCGCGCCGTCGAGATCGTCGGGATAGTACGGGCTCGCGTGGGCCGGATCGTAGCCGACCTGTTCGAGCTCGGACAGCTCGCGTACGAGGTCCGCACGCGAGACGCCGCTACCCGTGTGCACGAACGGGTACGCGTGGCATTCCTGCGGGGTGAGGTGCGGCCCCGCGAACGCGGCGGTGCTGGCGCATGCGAGCAGCATGCAGGCGACGGTGGTCGACAGTTTCATCCGGTGGCTCCTGGTTTCGCGGCCCGATGCCGCATGACGTCAGCGTAGGCGGCAGCCGTCGCAGGGCGGGCGACGCCCGGATGAAACATGTTTCACCTACGCACGTCGCGATACCGAATGAAGTTATTTTCATCTGGCGCCGCACGGCAATCGTGGCGCTTACGATAGTGGCGGGCGCATCGTGCGCGCCCGTGTTGAAGTTCATTGCGAGGGCAACCATGCGAGTACTGACGGTCGAGGACGATGCGGTGACCGCGAACGAAATCGTCGGCGAACTGACCGCCCGCGGGTTCGAGGTCGACTGGACCGATAACGGTCGCGAAGGGATGATGCGCGCGATGAGCGCATCGTACGACGCGATCACGCTCGACCGGATGCTGCCGGGCGCGGACGGCCTCGCGATCGTGACCGCGATGCGCACGGTCGGCATCGACACGCCGGTGCTGATGCTGAGCGCGCTGGGCGACGTCGACGAGCGCATCCGCGGGCTGCGCGCGGGCGGCGACGATTACCTGACGAAGCCGTTCGATTCCGGCGAACTGAGCGCGCGCATCGAAGTGCTGCTGCGCCGCCGGCAGGCATCGGGTGTGCCGCAGCAGACGCTGCTGAAGGTCGGCGTGCTCGAGCTCGACCTCATTTCGCGCTGCGCGCGCCGCGGCGCCGACGAGATTCCGCTGCTGCCCACCGAGTTCCGCGTGCTCGAATTCATGATGCGCAACGCAGGCCAGACGATCACGCGCACGATGCTGTTCGAGGCCGTGTGGGGCTATCACTTCGATCCCGGCACCAATCTGATCGACGTCCATATGGGGCGGCTGCGCAAGAAGATCGATCCGCCCGGCGCGAACCCGATGATCCAGACGGTGCGCGGATCGGGCTACATGCTCGCTTGACGGAGGCGCGAATGGACGCAGCCCGCGCGGCGCACTTCACGCGCCGCTGGCATACGACGACGTTTCGCTGGCTATGCGCATACGCGGCGATCTTCTCGGTGTCGCTGCTGCTGCTCGCGGGCGTGATCAGCGTGGCCGCGACGCATACGATGACGCGCGACACCGACGAAGTGCTCGCGTGGCAACTGATCTATTTCGATTCGATTCCGGATGCCGAGCTGCCGCTCGCGATCCACCGGCGGCTCGAGCACGAGCACATGCATACGAATTTCTACGGGTTGTTCGATGCGAGCGGGCGCCGCGTGGCCGGCGACATCACTAAGTCGCCCGAGCTGCAGACCGATCGCCGCGGCCGGACGCTGAACCGCACGCTCGCGCTGCTCGACGGCCAGCCGTCGCCGATCGCGCGCGCGATGGCCGTGCGCCGCGACAACGGCATGACGCTGGTGGTCGCGCGCGACCTGTCGCATTTCATCCAGATCCGCGACGTCGCGATCCGCGGGCTCGTGATCGGCGGCGTGGTGATCCTGATCGCGGGCATCGCGGGCGGCAGCATGCTCGGCATGCGGCAGATGCGCCGCGTCGCCGCGATCCGGCGCGTCACGCGACAGATCGCCGAAGGTGATCTCGGCAAGCGACTGCCGGTCGGCGGCTACGATGAACTCGATCTGCTCGCGCATCTCGTGAACCACATGCTCGACGAAGTCGAGCGGCTGATGGGCGAGGTGCGCCATACCTGCGACGGGATCGCACACGACCTGCGCACGCCGCTCGCACGCGTGCATACGATGCTGGCGCGGCTCGCCGACCAGCCGTTCTGCGCGCATGATCCCGCGTCGGCGGCGCTGCTGGCTTCGGCGCGCGACGAAACCGACCGGTTGCTCGAACGGTTTCGCGCGATGCTGCGCATCTCCGAGATCGGCACGCTGAGCCGGCGCGGCGGTTTTGCCGCGGTCGACGTCGCGGCCCTGCTGCGCGACGTGTGCGAGCTTTACGAGCCGCTGGCCGAGGATGTCGACGTGTCGTTCGCGCTCGAAGCGGCCACGGTCGGCGGCATCCATGGCGATCGTGCGTTGCTGTTCGAGGCGTTCAGTAATCTCGCGGACAACGCGATCAAGTTCACGCCGCCGGGCGGCCGCGTGCGCGTCGTGCTCCAGACGACGCCGCACGGTCCGCTCGTCCGGTTCGAGGACACCGGGCCCGGCATCCCGCCCGGCGAGCGCAATGCGGTGCTCGAACGCTTCTATCGCGGCGAGCGCACGCGCCATGTGAACGGCTCGGGGCTCGGCTTGAGCATCGTGTCGGCGGTGATGCGCGTGCATGGTTTCGCGCTGCGGATCGGCGACGCGCAGCCGGCCGGTACGGCGATCACGGTCGAATGCTGGCCGCGTTCGCTCGCATGACGGCGCGGGAGACCGAGTGATGCGCATCCTGCTGATCGCGCCGCCGAATCCGCACGCGTTGCGGCTCGACAAGGCGTTTCGAGAGAGCACGCACGGCGTCGAGCGCGTCGACGCATGGCGCGACGGCTGTTTCGCGGCGACGCAGGACCGGTTCGACGCGATCGTGATCGTCGCGACCGATGGCGGGGCCGCGGCGGCGATTCTCGATGAATTGCCGCGGCTCGCCGCGTCGGCCGGCGGTGCGACGATCGCCGCGATCGTTGCCGGCACCACGTCCGCCCAGCGCGCGCAGCTGCTGAACGCAGGCTGCGACGTATGCCTGGCTCATCCGTGTTCGTTCGTCGAATTGCACGAACGGTTGCGCGCGCTGTGGCGCCGCGCGGGCATCATCGCGATGCGTGAATCGATCCGGCTCGACACGGCGACGCGTGCGCTCGAGGAGCAGGGCCGGCGGCTCGCGCTCAGTGTACGGGAGTTTCGCGTGGTCGAATGCCTGCTGCGCGAAGCGGGGCGACCGGTCGGTCGGGACGCCGTGCTGCGTTATGCGTGGGACGATGCCGACATCGAACCTGAAACGGTCAATGCGCTGGTCGTCCGGTTGCGGCGCAAGCTGGTCGCGCATGCGTTTTCCGCGCGGATCGAAACGGTTGCGCGATTCGGCTTCCGGTTCGACACGGGCGGGTGACGGGGCGGATATCGACGCAGGGCTGAAAGAAGCTCTTGACGGGCGGCGTGCGCCGCGCCGCGCCGCGCAGCCCGGCCCGGCCCGGCCCGGCCCGGCCGGCAGCCAGGCGTCGATTGTTACAAGACGTTAGCGCGCGTGTCCTGTTGCGATGCCGCGCATCAGTTCTTACAAACTTGAAATATGCGGAGCGGGTGCTTGCCGCTATAGTCGAATCACACATGACACAACCAGAAGAGGAATCCATGAAGACTTTGCGTGTTGCCTCGCTCCTGACCGGTATGACGGCCTTGCTCGTGTCGGGCGCAGCAATGGCGGGAGTCAATGTCGGGATCAACGTCGGCGTGCCGGCACCGGTCTACGTCGCGCCCGCGCCCGTGTATGCGCCGCCGCCTCCGCCGGTCGTCTACCAGCCGGCGCCTGTCTATGCACCGGCGCCCGTGTACGCGCCGGCGCCGGCGATCGTGATCGGCTGGCACGGCGACCGCTACTGGGACGGCCGTCGCTACTGGGGCCGCGACGAGTGGTATCGCCACCATGGCCGCGGCTGGGGCGGCGATCGCGGTCACTGGGATCACGGCCGCCACAACGGCTGGCGCTGATCGAACGGTCGCGCATGCGTGCCGCGTGCGCGACAACCGCTCGCGAGAAAACCGCCCGCGTGGCGGTTTTCTTTTGGCTCGACGGACTGAATGGGTAGAATCGCTCCACGTTACTACCCTTATTCGACCGACAGGGCCTCTATGACGAAGGGTTCGCCCCGGGCCGCCGCCGCGCGTGCCTGCCTCGGCGCGCTGCGGGCCGCCGGCCGCGTGGCCGCGGTGCTGGCGCTGCATGCGGTGCTGGCCGCGCCGGCCGCGCACGCGGCCTACGCCATCGCGCAGTACGGCGAGCCGAAGTATCCGCCGGGCTTCAAGCATTTCGACTACGTGAACCCCGACGCACCGAAGGGCGGCACGCTCGTGCTCGCGAATCCGAGCCGGCTGACGTCGTTCGACAAGTTCAATCCGTTCACGATGCGCGGCAACACCGCGCCCGGCATCGACATGCTGTTCGAGAGCCTCGCGACCGGCAGCTCCGACGAACCGGCGTCCGCCTACGGGCTGCTGGCCGACGACATCGACGTCGCCCCGGACCGCCGTTCGGTCACGTTCCACCTGAATCCGCGCGCACGCTTCTCGAACGGCGATCGCGTCACGGCCGACGACGTCAAGTTTTCGTTCGATACGCTCAAGAGCAAGCAGGCCGCACCGCAGTTCGGCGCATATTTCGCGGAAATCGCGAAGGCCGTGGTCGTCGATCCGGCGACCGTGCGCTTCGAGTTCCGTAGCGCGAACCGCGAACTGCCGCTGATCGCCGGCGGCGTGCCCGTGTTTTCGCGCAAGTGGGGATTGCGCGCGGACGGCTCGCGCATCCCGTTCGACCAGCTTGCGTTCGAGCAGCCGATCGGCAGCGGCCCGTACGTGATCGAGCGCTACGACAACGGCCGCACGATCACCTACCGGCGCAACCCCGCGTACTGGGGCGCCGACCTGCCGGTACGAGTCGGCACCAACAACTTCGAGCGGATCGTGTACAAGCTGTACGGCGACGGCGTCGCGCGGCTCGAGGCATTCAAGGCCGGCGAATACGACGTGCTCGTCGAGTACATCGCACGCAACTGGACGCGGCGCGACGTCGGCAAGCGTTTCGACAGCGGCGAACTCGTCAAGCGCGAATTCCGCCAACATAACGGCGCCGGCATGCAAGGCTTTTTCATGAACCTGCGCCGGCCGCTGTTCCGCGACGTGCGCGTGCGCCAGGCGCTCGACCTCGCGTTCGATTTCGAATGGCTGAACCGCCAGTTGTTCTACAGCGCATACACGCGCCTCAACAGTTATTTCGCCGACACCGACCTGCAAGCGACTGGTACGCCGAGCGAAGGCGAGCTGAAGCTGCTGGAGCCGCTGCGCGCACAGCTCGATCCGGCCGTGTTCGGCCCGACGGTCACGCAGCCGGACACGAATCCGCCGGGCTCGCTGCGCGCGAACCTGCTGAAGGCGCGCGCACTGCTCGCGCAGGCCGGCTGGACCTATCGCGACGGCGCGCTGCGCAATGCGAAGGGCGAGCCGTTCACGTTCGAGATCCTCGACGATGCGGGCGGCGCGATGGAAGGCGTCGTGACCGCCTACCAGCGCAACCTGGCGAAGCTCGGCATCGTCGTGCGGTTTCGCACGGCCGATTACGCGCTGCTGCAAAAGCGCCTCGATGCATTCGACTACGACATGACGACGATTCGCCTGCCGGGCGTGCAGGTGCCGGGCGCCGAGCAATACTCGCGCTACGCGAGCAAGTTCGCCGACGAGCCGGGCTCCGACAACTTCATCGGGCTGAAATCGCCGGCCGTCGACGCGTTGCTGCATGCGCTCGGCGCCGCGCAAACGCGCGAGGAACTGCTCGACGCGACGCACGCGCTCGACCGCGTGCTGATGCACGGCTACTACGCGGTCCCGCAGTGGTACAGCACGACGCACCGCATTGCGTACAAGCGCACGCTCGCCTATCCGCAGACGCTGCCGCTGTACTATTCGGCCGAGGGCTGGGTCGTGTCGACCTGGTGGGCGAAGCCCGATCACTGACCCGCGCCGGCCCTTCGTCCAACCCCGCCATCCGATCACGAGTCGACGCCCTATGTGGAGCTACATCCTCAAACGCCTGCTGCTGATGATCCCGACGCTCGTCGGCGTGCTGACGCTCACGTTCGCGGTGATCCAGTTCGTGCCGGGCGGCCCCGTCGAGCAGGCCGTGCAGGAGTTGCGCAAGGGCGCGACGGAGCAGGGCGCGACGCCGTTCGGGATGCGCGCGCACACCGGCGTCGACGCGCATCAGCTCGCGCAACTGAAGGCGTTGTACGGTTTCGACAAGCCGCCGCTCGAACGCTACTGGCTGATGCTGAAGCGCTTCGCGCGCTTCGATCTCGGCGACAGCTATTTCCGCCACCAGAGCGTGTGGTCGCTGGTCGTGCAGAAGCTGCCGGTGTCGATCAGCATCGGGCTGTGGACGTTCTTCCTCACGTACCTGATCTCGGTGCCGCTCGGCATCGCGAAGGCCGTGCGCAACGGTTCGCCGTTCGACGTCGCGACGAGCCTCGTCGTGCTGGTCGGCTATGCGATTCCGGGCTTCGTGCTCGGCGTGCTGCTGCTCGTGCTGTTCGGCGGCGGCTCGTTCTGGCAGCTCTTTCCGCTGCGCGGCCTCACGTCGGACAACTTCGCGCAGCTGTCGCTCGTCGGCAAGGTGCTCGACTACCTGTGGCACATCGCGCTGCCGATCACCGCGTCGGTCGTCGGCAGTTTCGCGGTCGTCACGATGCTCACGAAGAACGCGTTCCTCGACCAGATCCGCCGGCAATACGTGCTGACCGCGCGCGCGAAGGGGCTCTCCGAGCGCAGCGTGCTGTGGAAGCACGTGTTCCGCAATGCGATGCTGCCGTTGATCGTCGGCTTCCCGGCCGCGTTCATCGGTGCGTTCTTCACCGGCAGCCTGCTGATCGAGACGCTGTTCTCGCTCGACGGCCTCGGGCTGCTGTCGTACGAGTCGGTCGTGCGGCGCGATTATCCGGTCGTGCTCGGCACGCTGTACCTGTTCACGCTGATCGGGCTCGCGACCAAGCTGATCTCCGATCTTTGCTATGTGTGGGTCGATCCGCGCATTCAATTCGACAACCTGGAGCGCTGACATGAAACGAGCCATTCGCATGCCCGGCGCCAGCGGGCGGGGTGCGCGATGAACCGGGCCGTCGCCTCTTCCCGTATCGACGCCGCACGTGCGCGCGTGTCGCCGTCGCCCACCCGCCGCGTGTGGCAGCGTTTCAGGCAGCAGCGCCTCGGCTACTGGAGCTTCGTGATCTTCGTCGTGGCCTTTGCCGCGAGTCTCGCGGCGCCGCTGTGGTCGAACGACAAGCCGCTCGTGGTGCGCTACGACGGCCAGACCTATTTCCCGATGTTCCATGCGTACCCGGAGACGACCTTCGGCGGCGATTTCCCGACGCCGGCCGACTATCTCGATCCGTACGTGCGCAAGCGGCTCGAGGCGCCCGGCAACTTCGTCGTCTATCCGCCGAACCGCTACTACTACGACACGCTGAACTACTTCTCGAACGTGCCGAACCCGGCGCCGCCGTCGCGCGAGAACTGGCTCGGCACCGACGCGCAGGGCCGCGACCTGCTCGCGCGGCTCGTGTACGGGTTCCGCGTGTCGGTCGAGTTCGGGCTGATCCTGACGGTGATCGGCACGCTGCTCGGGATCGCCGCGGGCGCGGTGCAGGGCTTCTTCGGCGGGCGCATCGACATCGTCGGGCAGCGGCTGATCGAGATCTGGAGCTCGCTGCCGGAGCTGTACCTGCTGATCATCTTCGCGTCGATCTTCGAGCCGAGCTTCCTGCTGTTGATCGTGCTGTTGTCTCTGTTCGGCTGGATCGGCCTCGCCGACTACGTGCGCGCGGAATTCCTGCGCAACCGCACCCAGGACTACGTGCGCGCGGCCCGCGCGATGGGGCTGACGAACTGGCAGATCATCTGGCGCCACGTGCTGCCGAACAGCCTCACGCCGGTGATCACGTTCCTGCCGTTCCGGATGAGCGGCTCGATCCTCGCGCTCACCAGCCTCGATTTCCTCGGGCTGGGCGTGCCGCCGCCCACGCCGAGCCTCGGCGAACTGCTGGCGCAGGGCAAGGGCAACCTCGACGCATGGTGGATCTCGCTGTCGACGTTCGGCGTGCTGGTCGCGACGCTGCTGCTGCTGACCTTCATGGGCGACGCGCTGCGCAACGCGCTCGATACGCGGATCGCCGATTCGGTGCGCGCGGCGGGAGGCCAGCGATGAGCGAGCCGACCGTATCGACGCAGCACGAACCGCTGCTGTCGCTCGAGCGTCTGCATGTGCGCTTCGGCGACACGGTCGCGGTGGACGACGTGACGCTCGCGATCGGGCGGGGCGAGCGGGTCGCGCTCGTCGGCGAATCGGGGTCCGGCAAGAGCGTGACCGCGCTGTCGATCCTGCGGTTGCTGCGCGACGCAGAGGTCACGGGCGCGATCCGCTTTGCCGGGCAGGATCTGGCGACCAGGAGCGAGCGCGAGATGCGCGGGCTGCGCGGCTCGGACATCGCGATGATCTTCCAGGAGCCGATGACGGCGCTCAACCCGCTGTATACGATCGGCGTGCAGATCGGCGAGACGATCGTGCTGCACGACGGCGTATCGGCCGTCGAGGCGCGCAAGCGGGCGATCGCGTTGCTCGCGCGCACCGGCATCGCGGAGCCGGAGAAGCGGGTCGACAGCTACCCGCACCAGTTGTCGGGCGGCCAGCGGCAGCGCGCGATGATCGCGATGGCGCTCGCGTGCCGGCCGCGCCTGCTGCTGGCCGACGAGCCGACCACCGCGCTCGACGTGACGATCCGTGCGCAGATCGTCGACCTGCTGCTGGAACTGCAGCGGGAGGAGGCGGAAAAGCGCGGGATGGCGATCCTCCTGATCACGCACGATCTGAATCTCGTGCGGCACTTCGCGCAGCGGGTGGCGGTGATGGAACACGGCCGGCTCGTCGAGAGCGGGCCGGTCGAGCAGATTTTCGCGGCACCCGAGCATCCGTATACGCAGCGGCTGCTGAACAGCCGGCCGCAACGCACGGTCACGCCGGTGATGCCGATCGCGCCCGTCGTGCTCGACGCGCGCCACGTGAGCGTGCAGTTCGCGCGCAAGCGGCCGGGCTTCGCGGGCTGGTTCGGCACGGTGCCGGTGACGGCCGTCGCCGACGTGTCGGTGTCGGTGCGGCAGGGCGAAACGCTCGGCATCGTCGGCGAATCGGGCTCAGGCAAGTCGACGCTCGCGATGGCGCTGCTCGGGCTGCAGAAGACGGCCGGCGGCGAGATCGAATTCCAGGGGCGCGCGCTGTCGACCTATCGCGGCCGCGAGCAGACCGCGCTGCGCTCGAACATGCAGGTGGTCTTTCAGGATCCATTCAGTTCACTTTCGCCGCGTCACACGATCGAGCGGATCGTCGGCGAAGGGCTCGAACTGCATCGCCCGGACATGACGCCCGACGCGCGCCGCGCGAAGTCGCTCGCGGTGCTGCGCGAAGTCGGGCTCGACCGGACGGTGCTGCAGCGTTATCCGCACGAATTCTCGGGCGGCCAGCGCCAGCGGATCGCAATCGCGCGCGCGCTGGTGCTGGAGCCGCGCATCCTGATCCTCGACGAGCCGACGTCGGCGCTCGACGTGTCGATCCAGCAGCAGGTGCTGAAGCTGCTCGCGAATTTGCAACAGAAATACAACCTCGGCTATGTGTTCATCAGCCACGACCTGGAGGTGATCGGTGCGATGGCGCACCGCGTCGCGGTGATGCAGGACGGCGCCGTCGTCGAGTCGGGGGACGTGGCCGACGTCTTCACCAGACCGTCACATCCTTACACACAAAAGCTGTTGAAAGCGGTCTGGAAAGCGTGATAGGCGTCCAATGGTCTGACCATCTCGATTGTATTTATTAATTTGTTTTGACAAACGATTACGCGCTGGCTAGTATCGACCGAAATTTTCCGCCAATCAGCTGATTTTTAAGCACATTCCATCGACCAATGCAGCATCGATCCCTGACCCAGGCATGCGCGCGCACCATCGCCGGGCTGTTCATCGGCGCCCTGTTCGCAGCAGCACCCGGCGCATTCGCCGACGAAGTCAGCAGTTTTAACCAGAATGTCACCAATTCGACTCAGATCGGGTCGGGTTCCTCCCTCCAGCAGACCAGCGCGCAGCCGTCGAGCGGCGGCGCGAAGTCGTTCCTTGCCGGCATGGCGGGCAAGGCGGGCGACGTGGTCGTCGGCGCGCTGAACATGATCGGCGTGCGGTATCGCTGGGGCGGCAACTCGCCGGATTCGGGCCTCGACTGCAGCGGCTTCGTGCGCTACGTGTTCCAGGACACGCTCGGCATGTCGCTGCCGCGTCGCGCGGAAGAAATGAGCCGCGTCGGCGAGAAGGTGAGCATGAGCAACCTGAAGCCGGGCGATCTCGTGTTCTTCAACACGATGCGCCGCACGTTCTCGCACGTCGGCATCTATATCGGCGACAACAAGTTCGTGCACTCGCCGTCGACGGGCAGCACCGTCCGCGTCGACGATCTCGACAGCGGCTACTGGGAAAAGCGTTTCACCGGCGCGCGCCGGATCGAATCGGAATTCCCGATGAAGCCCGAAGACCTGCGCCGCGTGCGCGCGACGATCGGCGACGATTCGGCGAACGGCAACAACTGACGTTTGCCGGTCGGTCAGGCCGGACGATAAAAAACCCTGTCACCGAAAGGCGGCAGGGTTTTTTGTTTTGAGGCTGGCGCCGACGGCGAGGCGTAAGTCGTTCCGTCGGCCACCGGGAGGCGGCGCGTGCCGCGGCCTCCCGCCCATCGCGGCTTACGCGGCGGCAGTCACGCCCCGCGCCGCCGCGAGCTTGCGCTGCAGTTCCGGCATGATGCGCGCGACCGCTTCCTCGCCCGCGAGGATCGCCGCGTTGCGCTGGTTGAAGTCGCTGCCGCCCATCGCCGCCAGGTTCGGGCGAATCACGACGTCCGCATATTTGTCGAGCTCGTAGGTCTTGATCGTCTGGCCCATGATCGTGAAGGTCTGCAGCAGCATCTCGATCGGGTTGTTGGTCGCCGCGCCGTCCGGCCGGGCGGAGATGTCGACCGCGATCACGAAGCTCGCGCCCATCTTGCGCGCGAACGACGCCGGCACCGGGCTCACCAGGCCGCCGTCCACATATTCGCGATTGCCGATCTTCACCGGCTCGAACACCGACGGCACGCTGCACGACGCGCGCACCGCGAGCCCCGTGTTGCCTTGCTGGAACAGGATCGGCTGGCCGCTTTGCAGGTCCGTCGCGACGATGCCGAGCGGCTTCGCCATCTTCTCGATCGGCCGGTTGTTGAGCGTCTTGTTCAGGAAGTTTTGCAGCGCGACGCCTTGCAGCAGGCCGCGCGAGCGAAACGGCAGCGCCCAGTCGCTGATCGATGCCTGGTCCATGTCGAGGGCGATCTTGTTGATCTGCAGCGCGTTCATGCCCGACGCGTAGAGCGCGCCGACCACCGAGCCCGCGCTCGTCCCGGCGACGATCTCGATCGGAATGCCGCGCGCCTCGAGCGCCTTCAGCACGCCGATGTGCGAGAACCCGCGCGCGGCGCCGCCGCCGAGCGCGATGCCGATCTTGACGGGCTTCTCCTGCGGCAGGGCCGTGCCGGGGCGGGACTTGTCGCCGAAGGACGTACAGGCGGCGAGGCTGGCGGACGCGCACGCGATCGTGAAGTGGCGGCGCGACAGGCGAGGGGACGACATCGAATGGTTCTCCGGCGGCTTGGCGGCGGGTCACACGGCCCGCGGCGGCGATAGGTTCCGAGCGGCCGCGCAGCGGGTTCCGTGCGGCCGGCGCCGCGCCGGCTGGCGGCCGCGGCGCGCACATCATAAAGCAAGCGGTGCGCTTGGCGCGATGTCCGGCGCGAGTATAATTCCGGCTTCTTTCCCGTTCCGGGCGCCGCCGGCTCCGTTGCTGTCCGGGCTGCCGCATCGTCCCGCGTCGAATCATTCATGCGCCCCAGGCGTTCGAGTTACCGTTTATGACCCGTCCTGTCCGTACCCGCTTCGCGCCGAGTCCCACCGGCTTCATCCACCTCGGCAACATTCGCTCCGCACTTTATCCGTGGGCGTTCGCCCGCAAGATGAAAGGCACGTTCGTGCTGCGCATCGAGGATACCGACGTCGAGCGCTCGTCGCAGGAAGCGGTCGATGCGATCCTCGAGGGGATGCAGTGGCTCGGGCTGGATTTCGACGAAGGCCCGATCTACCAGATGCAGCGGATGGACCGCTATCGCGAAGTGCTCGCGCAGATGCTCGAGAAGGGTCTCGCATATCCGTGCTACATGTCGGCCGAGGAACTCGACGCGCTGCGCGAACGCCAGCGCGAAGCCGGCCTGAAGCCGCGCTACGACGGTACGTGGCGTCCGGAGCCCGGCAAGGTGCTGCCGGAGCCACCGGCCGGCGTGAAGCCGGTGCTGCGCTTCCGCAATCCGCTGACGGGCACGGTCGTGTGGGACGATGCGGTGAAGGGGCGTGTCGAGATCTCGAACGAGGAGCTCGACGACCTCGTGATCGCGCGCCCGGACGGCACGCCGATCTACAACTTCTGCGTGGTGGTGGACGACATGGACATGGGCATCACGCACGTGATCCGCGGTGACGACCACGTGAACAACACGCCGCGCCAGATCAACATCCTGAACGCACTCGGCGGCGAGCCGCCCGTCTATGCGCACTTGCCGACCGTGCTGAACGAGCAGGGCGAGAAGATGAGCAAGCGGCATGGCGCGATGAGCGTGATGGCGTACCGCGACGCGGGCTTCCTGCCGGAAGCCGTCGTCAACTATCTCGCGCGTCTCGGCTGGTCGCACGGCGACGCCGAGATCTTCTCGCGCGAGCAGTTCGTCGAATGGTTCGATCTCGAGCATCTCGGCAAGTCGCCCGCGCAGTACGACCACAGCAAGCTGAGCTGGCTGAACGCGCATTACATCAAGGAAGCCGACAACGCGCGCCTTGCCGAACTCGCGAAGCCGTTCCTCGACGCACTCGGCATCGACGACGCGGCGATCGCGACGGGCCCCGCGCTCGACGCGGTGGTCGGCTTGATGAAGGATCGTGCGACGACGGTCAAGGAGATCGCGGAAGGTGCGGCGATGTTCTATCGTGTGCCGGCACCCGACGCCGACGCGCTCGCGCAGCACGTGACCGATGCGGTGCGTCCGGCGCTGGCCGATCTCGCGGCCGCGCTGAAGGCGGCCGACTGGACGAAGGAAGCGGTTTCCGCCGCGCTGAAGGCGACGCTCGCCACGCACAAGCTGAAGATGCCGCAGCTCGCGATGCCGGTGCGTCTGCTGGTGGCGGGCACGACGCATACGCCGTCGATCGACGCGGTGCTCGTGCTGTTCGGTCGCGATGTCGTGGTGACGCGCATCGAGGCCGCGCTGGCTTGACGTTCGTGCGCGCGCGAAGCTGTCCGTGCATGAGGTACGCGGCGGCTTCGCAAAAAATTTCGCACGAATCGTAAAAAGGGTATTTACAAGTTCGAAATCGGTCCATATAATCTCATTTCTGTTCTGCAAGGGGGTATAGCTCAGCTGGGAGAGCGCTTGCATGGCATGCAAGAGGTCAGCGGTTCGATCCCGCTTACCTCCACCAACAGAACAAGATGGATTGATTTGCGAAGCGGCGGTAGTAATAAATGCTTCACAAAATGATTCAAAGCAGTTAGAATTTCGGCCTTCGCTGTTGACCAGAAGTGAATAGCGAAAGTCAGACAAATCTGAAAAGATTATGTCCCCTTCGTCTAGAGGCCTAGGACATCACCCTTTCACGGTGAGTACAGGGGTTCGAATCCCCTAGGGGACGCCAGATTCAGCGGCGTTTCATAGAAGTGTCGCAAGGCTTGCAGGAACGTAACCGACGTCCTGCAGGTTGGGTAAGAAAGCTGGAGCGGTAGTTCAGTCGGTTAGAATACCGGCCTGTCACGCCGGGGGTCGCGGGTTCGAGTCCCGTCCGCTCCGCCAGAACGAAGCCCGTTCAAGACGTTTTTGAGCGGGCTTTTGTATTAAAGATGTAAGCAGTACGTTGTCCCCTTCGTCTAGAGGCCTAGG
>NZ_BCPO01000062.1:0-38668 GCF_016586105.1 Burkholderia sp. E168m15 | reverse complement strand
GTCCCCTTCGTCTAGAGGCCTAGGACATCACCCTTTCACGGTGAGTACAGGGGTTCGAATCCCCTAGGGGACGCCAGATTCAGCGGCGTTTCGTAGAAGTGCCGCAGCGTGTGCAGGAACGTGACGAGATCCTGCAGGCGATGGTGCAGAAAGCTGGAGCGGTAGTTCAGTTGGTTAGAATACCGGCCTGTCACGCCGGGGGTCGCGGGTTCGAGCCCCGTCCGCTCCGCCAGAACGAAGCCCGTTCAAAAGCGTTTTTGAACGGGCTTTCTCGTTAAAGATGTAAGCAGTACGTTGTCCCCTTCGTCTAGAGGCCTAGGACATCACCCTTTCACGGTGAGTACAGGGGTTCGAATCCCCTAGGGGACGCCAGATTTCGGCGTCGTTCGAACAAACGACGCGCCGGCAGGAAGTAACCGACGCCTGCCAGGCAAGCAGCAGACTGGAGCGGTAGTTCAGTCGGTTAGAATACCGGCCTGTCACGCCGGGGGTCGCGGGTTCGAGTCCCGTCCGCTCCGCCAAACAAACAACAATGCCCGCCTTGTGCGGGCATTGTTGTTTGTGCGTTCGGTCGTTGTGCCCGCTTGCGGGCACGTGACTGCGGAGCGGAGGAAGCCGCCTGCGTGGCTTCCGGCGGGGCTCGAAGGGCTGCGCTTGCAAGCGCAGCCGCGGCCTGCGGGAGGTAGGCGAGTCCCGTCCGCTCCGCCAGAAAATGAAGAAGCCCGCGTCGTGCGGGCTTTTTCATTTGCATCGCTCGTCCCGCCTTCCGATCACCCCTCACCCCGCGTGCTGCATCGAGCGCCGCGCTCCTACGAGAAATTCGCGATTGCATCCGCACGCGACTGCGCTATCGTGGCGGGATGCGTTTCCGACTCCTGCGCGATGCTCGATCCGACCGACCTGCGACTCCTGTATCAGCTCCGGCCCGCGGAGCCCGGCGATTTTCCGTATGCCGAAGCGTTGACGCACGGCAATATGGGCGGCTACTACAAACGCCATGGGCTCGTCTGGCGCAGCGACCTGTTCTATGCGAGCTGGCGCGAATCCGAGAACTTCATCCTCGAGGCCGACGGCGAGCGCATCGGCGTGCTGCGCGTGACCGAGGAGGGCGATTCGCTGCATATCCGCGACGTGCAGATCGCGGCCGGCCATCGCGGGCAGGGCGCCGGCACCTATATGCTCGAGATGTCGCATCGCTGGGCACGTGCGCGCGGGCTGCACGAACTGCAGTTGCGCGTGTTCGTCGACAACCCTGCCGCGCGCTTGTACCTGCGCATGGGCTACCACGTCACCGGCCCGCGGCTCGCGCAACTCGGCTCGATTCGCCACATGGTGCGGCCGGTCTGAGGGGCCGGCGCGCCGGAGCGCGCAATCAGCGCACCGCGTCGATCGCGCCGTCATCGTCGTCCGGCGTTTCGCTGTCCGCGACACCGCCTTCCGGGCCGCGATGTTCGTAGCCACGGAGCATGAACGCGCGCGGGCTTTCGCCGAAGGCGCGGCGGAACATGGCCGAGAACGCGCTCTGGCTCTGGTAGCCGAGTTCGCGCGCGATATGCGACAGCGGGCGCCCCTGGTTCAGCAGCGGGATCGCCCGGGCGAGCAGCGCCTGCTGGCGCCACTGCGAAAAGCTCACGCCCAGTTCCTGCTTGAAAAGCCGCGATATCGTGCGCGTGCTCGCGCCGACCTCGCTCGCCCAGTGTTCGAGCGACTCCGCATGCGCGGGGTGCGCGAGTACCGATTCGCACAGCAGGCGCAGCCGTTTCTCGTCGGGCATCGGCACCGCGAGCGGTAGCGGCTCGGCCTGACTCAGTTCGTCGAGCACGAGCCCGCACAGCAGGCGCTCCCGCGCGGTGCTCAGATCGCGCGCGTCGAGTGCGACGATCAGTTCGCGCAGCAACCCTGTCACCTCGACGACGCGGCATGCATCGAGCCCGCCCGGCACGATCGACTCGTCGATGTACAGCGTGCGCAAATAGGCCTCTTCGACGATCGTGACCTCGTGCGTCACGTGCGGCGGCACCCAGATCGCGCGAGACGGCGGCACCATCCAGGTCGTGCCGGTCGTCGCGACGCGCAGCACGCCGCGCGACGCGTACGCGAGCTGAGCCCAGGCATGCGTGTGCAGCGGAATGCGGCGGCCGGCATCGACCTGCCGCGCGCGCACGCGCATCGGATGGACGGCGGTCGGCGCGAATTCCGGCGGGATGTCGATGACGTCGTACGGTTTCGATACGTCGGCTGGAGCGGGCGGATTCATGAACGGTTCGGGCAGCGCGGCGGCGATGCCGTTATTTTAGAAGGCGCAGCGCTTGCGCATGCGGCGGTTTTTCCGGCCATCATGCCGGGTTCAAATGAACTTTGTGTGGGCGCTGGCGAATCCGGGGGCGGCTGGCCGCTGCCGCGCGTCGACGGTTCGAACCATCGGGCCGGTATCGGGGTCTATCGATGCGTGCGCCATGTCGCGCCCATCGCGCGCCGAGCGCATGCAAACACGGCAACACACGAATCGAAGAGGAGAACCATGATGCGCCATGTATTCGTCTATGGCACCTTGAGAGCCGGACAGGCCAACGACATCGGCCATGCTGCCGCCCGCCACGGCATCGCCGCGCCGACGCTGCTGGGCGCGGCCGCGCTGCCCGGCGAACTGGTCGATTTCGGCACCTATCCGGGCATGATCCCCGGGGCGGCCGGCAAGTCGCTGGTCTGGGGCGACGTCTACGAGGTCGACGAGCGGCTCGTGCCGGTGCTCGACGAGATCGAGCGCGTTTATCCGGGCGTCGACTCGCTGTTCAAGCCGGAAGAAGCGACGGTCGAACTCGGCGGCCGGCAATACGCCTGCCTGTATTATCCGGTCGCCGCGCACGCGGCAGCCGGGCGTCCGCGCATCGCATCGGGCGACTGGGTCCAGCACCGGCGCGAGCAGGAAGCCGCCTGAGCGTGCCTGCCGGCGGCGGCGGGATTTGCCGCTGTCGAATCCAAAAGAAAAAGCGCCCCGCGGGGCGCTTTTTCATGCGATTGATCCGTCGTCGCACGCGACCGGCGGCACGACGTGGAGCCGGCCGACGATCGCAGCGGACAGCTCGTCAGATTTCCTCGTACAGCGGCAGCGTCAGGAATTCGGTGAAGCCTTCCGACGTCGACATCTGCTCGAAGATCGCCGCGGCGCGCTCGTACGGTTGCGTGTTGCCGCCGACCGCGCGCTTCACGTTGTCCAGTTCGATCTTCGCGAATTCGCGCACGAGTTCGGCCGTGACCTTGCGGCCGTCGTCGAGCACGCCCTTCGGCGAGCGGATCCATTGCCACACCTGCGAGCGGGAAATCTCGGCCGTCGCCGCATCTTCCATCAGGTTGTGGATCGGCACGCAGCCGTTGCCGTCGAGCCACGCGCCGAGATAGTGGATCCCGACGTTGATGTTGTTGCGCAGGCCGGCCTCGGTGATCGGCGCTTCCGGCTGGAAGTCGAGCAGGTTCCTGCCTTCGACCTGCACGTCGTCGCGCTGCTTCGCGATCTGGTTCGGCTTGTCGCCGAGCACCTTGACGAACTCTTCCATCGCGATCGGCACGAGGCCCGGGTGCGCGACCCAGCCGCCGTCGTAGCCGTCGGTCGCGTCGCGCTGCTTGTCCGAGCGCACGCCGCCCATCGCCTTGTCGTTCGCTTCCGGATCGTTCTTGATCGGAATCAGCGCGCTCATCCCGCCGATCGCCGGCGCGTTGCGCTTGTGACAGGTCTTCAGCAGCAGCAGCGCGTACGCACGCATGAACGGCACCGTCATCGTGATCTTCGAACGGTCGGCCAGGCAGAAGTCGCGGTCGTTCTTGAATTTCTTGATCGCCGAGAAGATGTAGTCCCAGCGGCCGGCGTTCAGGCCCGAGCTGTGTTCGCGCAGTTCGTACAGGATCTCGTCCATCTCGAATGCGGCGAGGATCGTCTCGATCAGCACCGTCGCGCGGATCGTGCCGCGCGGCACGCCGACTGCTTCCTGCGCGGCGACGAAGATGTCGTTCCACAGGCGCGCCTCGAGATGGCTTTCCATCTTCGGCAGGTAGAAGTACGGGCCCGAGCCGCGCGCGAGCAGTTCCTTCGCGTTGTGGAACAGGAACAGCGCGAAATCGAAGATGCCGCCGGACACGCGCTGGCCGTCGACCGTCACGTGCTTCTCGTCGAGGTGCCAGCCGCGCGGACGCACGATCAGCGTCGCGACCTTGTCGTTCAGCCGGTACGACTTGCCGTTCTGCTCGAGCGAGATCGTGCGGCGGACCGCGTCCTTCAGGTTGATCTGGCCGTCGATCTGGTTCGTCCAGCTCGGCGCGTTCGAATCCTCGAAGTCCGTCATGTACGAATCGGCGCCCGAGTTCAGCGCGTTGATGATCATCTTGCGCTCGACGGGCCCCGTGATCTCGACGCGGCGGCATTGCAGGTCGACAGGCAGCGGCGCGACCTTCCAGTCGCCTTCGCGGATCGCCTTCGTCTGCGCCAGGAAATCGGGGCGCTCGCCCGCGTCGAGGCGTTTCGTGCGCTCGACGCGCGCCTGCAGCAGCGCCTGGCGGCGCGATTCGAACGTGCGGTGCAGCGCCGCGACGAGCGCCAGCGCGTCGGGCGTCAGGATGGCTTCGTAACCCGGCTTGATTTCGCCGGTGATCGTCATGCCTTGCGGCAGCGTGATCGGGGTGCTCATGAGTCTCATCTCCTTGGTCGGTCAGTTGCGGTTTCGGTGAAGGGGGAAGGCGGCAGCTGCGAGCGTCATGCACCCGGGCCGGGGCGCGTGCGGTTTGCGGGTCTGCCGGACGGAGCCGGGGTGGGTGTGGCGAGGAAGGCGAGCAGGTCGGCCATGCCGGTGCCGGTGCCGTCGGGCGGCGCGCCGAGTTCCTCGGCGGGCGCGCCCGTGCGGTTGAGCCAGAACGTCGTGTAGCCGAACCAGGTGGCGCCGGCGACGTCCCACGCGTTCGACGACACGAACACGATGTCGCGCGGGTTCGCCCCGAACGCGGCGGTGCCGAGCGCGTAGGCGGCCGGGCTCGGTTTGTACGCGCGCACGGTGTCGGCCGACAGCACGCGATCGAACAGGCCGGACATGCCGGCGCTCTTGATCGCGATGTCGAGCATCTGCGGGGTGCCGTTCGACAGGATCGCGAGCGGCGGGCGCGGGTCGAGCGCGCGCAGCTTGCGCAACGCGGGCACCGTATCGGGATAGGTCGACAGGCACGCGTATTCGTCCATCAAGCGCTTCTCGGCCGCGCCGTTCAGCGCGAGCCCGAGCCGGCGCGCGGCGAACCGCAGCGCATCGAGCGTGATGTCCCGGAACGGGCGATAGTGCGAGCCGGCCGGATCGGCGAGCGTGCGCAACTGCGAGTATTCGATCTGCTTGCGTCGCCACAGCTGCGACAACCGTTCCCCGTGCCCGGGAAACATCTGCTCAGCCGCGGCCAGCACGGCACGCACGTCGAACAACGTGCCGAATGCGTCGAAGAGGATGGCGTCGGGAGAGGAGAGTGTCGTTGTGGCCGACATAGCCTTGCGCTCCAGTTTCAGAGGTCGGGTCGATTCTATTCGTGATCGAAGGTGCTAAAAAAGACGCTAAACATCACTTGATCTTTTACTTTCATATACCTAATCTGAGTGACTCACGTTATTTGAAAGGCGGCGATGCCGTCCTTTCGAGAGAGTCATGGACCGGTTCAAGCAGATCGAAACGTTCGCCGCGGTCGCGGCGAAAGGCAGCCTGTCCGCGGCTGCGCATGCGGAAGGCGTCGCGCCGGCGATCATCGGCCGCCGCCTCGACGCGCTCGAGGAGCGGCTCGGCGTGAAGCTGCTGGTACGCACGACGCGCAAGCTCACGCTGACGTTCGAGGGTTCGGCGTTCCTCGAGGATTGCCAGCGCATCATCAACGACATGCAGAACGCGGAAGCGAGCGTGTCCGCCGGTGGTGTCAAGGCGAGCGGGCACCTGCGGATTTCCGCGCCGGCCGGCTTCGGGCGGCGGCACGTCGCGCCGCTCGTGCCTGAATTCAGCGTCGGGCACCCGGATGTGTCCGTCACGCTCGACCTGTCCGACCGGATGGTCGACCTCGTCAACGAGGGGTTCGATTGCGCGGTGCGGCTCGGCGAGCTGCCCGACTCGTCGCTCGTGTCGCTGAAACTCGGCGAGAACCGCCGCGTGTGCGTCGCGTCGCCCGCGTATCTCGCGCGGCGCGGCACGCCGGCCACGCTCGCGGAACTGGCGCGGCACAACTGCCTCGCGCTCGCGGCGAACGCGAACCAGCAGCGCGGCTGGTCGTTCCAGGAGGACGACAAGGTCGTGTCGATCCGCGTGAACGGCACGATGGAATGCTCGGACGGCGCGGTGCTGCACGAGTGGTGCCTCGCAGGCCATGGCCTCGCGTGGCGCTCGTGGTGGGAAGTCGGCGAGGACATCGCGGCCGGCCGGCTCGTTAGCGTGCTCGACGCGTTCGCCGCGCCGCCGATCGGCATCCACGCGGTGTTTCCGCAACGCCGGCATCTGCCGCTGCGCGTGCGCCTGTTTCTCGATTACCTGAAGCACACGTACGAGCGGCCCGGCTATTGGGGCGAGTAGGCGACGCGCGCCCGCGTGTTTCCGATATGAGGGCGAACCCGCTGCCGATTCGGCCGGCGCGATTTCGCACACTACAATCGTAAGAGGCATGTGCGCCGTGTCGCGGCCGGCTCGACCGGCGCCGCGGCGCGTGGCGTGCAATTGACGAAGGAGGGCGCGATGTTCCGGCACATCCTCGTTCCAACCGACGGTTCCGAACTGTCGCAAAAGGCGATCGACGGCGCGATCGACCTGGCTCGTGCGGTCGGCGCGCGCGTGACGGCCTACGCGTGCCTGCCGCAATATCCGTACTCGCCGTTTTCCGAAGTGATCATCGAGCCGCCCGCCGATTTCCGTGCGCGCAGCGAGCGCGAGGCGCGTGCGCATCTCGACGAGGTGGAGGCGGCCGCGAAGGCGGCCGGGGTCGCGTGCGACACGTGGACGAGCGTGCATCCGTCGCCGTATCTCGGCATCATCGAGGCGGCGGAGCGCGGCGGGTGCGACGTGATCTTCATGGCGTCCCACGGACGCCGCGGGCTCGGCAGCCTGTTGATCGGCAGCGAGACGCAGCGCGTGCTGACCCATACGAAAATTCCGGTGATCGTCTATCGGTAGGGCAGCGCCGGCCGTGGCCGGGCGGGCTGCGCCGCGGAAAAGGGCGCGCCGGACGAAGCCGGCGCGCATCGTTGCTGGCGGCCCGCAGGCCGCGCGGCCGGTCGCGCGAAGGGACTCGCGCGCCTGCCGTCTCCTCCCTGATTGTTGTTCCGGTGGCCGATGCCGCGGCGTCGCGAGACGCGGCGGGGATCGGCATCACGCCTGGGCGCGTTACGCGACTTTCTTGCCGTCGAAGAACTGTTCGTCCTCGGTCGAGCCGTGCAGCGCGGTCGTCGATGCTTCGCGCTCGACCGTCTGCGTCACCGCGTCGAAGTAGCCGGTGCCGACCTCGCGCTGATGCTTGACTGCCGTGAAGCCCTTGTCGGCGGCCGCGAACTCGGCCTGCTGCAGTTCGACGAACGCGCTCATCTGCGTGCGGGCATAGCCGTGCGCGAGGTTGAACATCGAGTAGTTCAGCGCATGGAAGCCGGCCAGCGTGATGAACTGGAACTTGTAGCCCATCGCGCCCAGCTCCTTCTGGAACTTCGCGATCGTCGCGTCGTCGAGGTTCTTCTTCCAGTTGAACGACGGCGAGCAGTTGTACGACAGCAGTTTGCCCGGGAACTGCTTGTGGATCGCTTCCGCGAACTTCTTCGCGTACTCGAGATCGGGCTTGCCGGTTTCGCACCAGATCAGGTCGGCGTACGGCGCGTACGCGAGGCCGCGCGAGACCGCCTGTTCGAGGCCCGGCTTCGTGCGGAAGAAGCCTTCCACCGTGCGCTCGCCGGTCAGGAACGGCTTGTCGTTGTCGTCGACGTCGGACGTGATCAGGTCGGCCGCTTCCGCATCGGTGCGGGCCACCAGCACGGTCGGCGTGCCCATCACGTCGGCCGCGAGCCGCGCGGCCGACAGTTTCGCGACGGCTTCGCGCGTCGGTACGAGCACCTTGCCGCCCATGTGGCCGCATTTCTTCACCGATGCGAGCTGGTCCTCGAAGTGAACGCCCGATGCGCCGGCCTCGATCATCGCCTTCATCAGCTCGAACGCGTTGAGCACACCGCCGAAACCGGCTTCCGCATCGGCGACGATCGGCGCGAAGAAGTCGACGTAGCCTTCGTCGCCCGGGTTCTTGCCTTCCGACCACTGGATCTGGTCGGCGCGCGTCAGCGTGTTGTTGATGCGCTTCACGACGAGCGGCACCGAGTTGGCCGGGTACAGCGACTGGTCCGGGTACATTTCGCCCGCGACGTTCGCGTCGCCGGCGACTTGCCAGCCGGACAGGTAGATGGCCTTCAGGCCGGCCTTCACCTGCTGCATCGCCTGGTTGCCGGTCAGCGCGCCGAGTGCGTTGACGAACGGCTCGTTGTTGATGAGGCCCCACAGTTTTTCCGCGCCGCGCTTGGCCAGCGTGTGCTCGATCGGGATCGAGCCGCGCAAGCGGACCACGTCCTCAGCCAAGTAGCTGCGCTTGATGCCCTTCCAGCGCGGATCGGTTTCCCATTGCTGCTGCAGTTCCTGTGCCTGTTGCTGACGCGACATGATGAGCTCCTTGATGCGATGTATGCCTGCCGAATCTGACGGGGATGATGCTGTTCGCGAGGCGGGGAAGCGGTACGTTCCGTTTCGCGAGGTCTTGTATAAGAGTCTAGGCAAATCGGCGGGAGCGAAACAGGGGCTGGCTCGGGAGGCGTGGAATTTTTTAGTTGTTTTTAATCAATGGTTTGATTGCATGATTTCGGGATGAGAAACCCATTTTCCTATCCCGCAATCGTATGGGTTGTGCCGTGCAGCATGATTTTTTACGACGCAAAAAAATTTTCCGCATCGTGAAATTGACGGCGAGGCGAAAAAAAACCGGCGCGGATGCGCCGGTTGGCTGGGATAGGCGGGTAGCCGATCCGCAGGGCGGCCGAGGGCCGCCCGTGTGTGCTTACGATGCCGAGTTGCTGCGGCGCGGGCCGCCGCTGCGCTGGCCGTCGCGACGCGGGCCGCCGTCACGGCTGCCGCCCGGCTTGCCGCTCCAGCCGCCGCCATTGCCGCCGCCGTAGCTGCGGCCATTGCCGTTGCCGCCATGACCGCCGCCCGGCTTGCCGCCGAAACGACGACCGCCGTTACCGCCGCCCGGACGGCCGCGGCCACCGGTGCCGCCGTTACGCGGGGGCGACTTGCGCGGCTCGAAACCTTCGATCACGTTGACCGGCAGCGGCGAGCGCACGAAGCGCTCGATGCGCTTGAGCGCGCCTTGCTCGGCGTGGTGCACGAGGCTCACCGCGATACCCGAACGGCCCGCGCGGCCGGTACGACCGATACGGTGCACGTAGTCTTCCGCGAACTTCGGCAGGTCGTAGTTGAACACGTGCGTGATGCCCGGGATGTCGATGCCGCGTGCCGCGACGTCGGTGGCAACCAGCACGCGCACGCGGCGCTCGCGCAGCGCACGGATCGTGCGGTTGCGCGCGCCCTGCGGCAGGTCGCCGTGCAGCGCGGCCGATTCGAAGCCTGCGTCGGCGAGACGGCCGGCGAGCTGGTCGGCGTCGATCTTGGTCGCCGTGAAGATGATCGCCTGGTCGAGCGCGTCGTCGCGCAGCAGGTGATCGAGCAGGCGATCCTTGTGATCGCGGTCGTCGACGTAATGGACGGTCTGCGCGATGTTCGCGCGCGATTCGAGGCGCTGCTGGATCTCGATCCGTTCCGGATCCTTCAGCAGGCGGCTCGTCAGCGAACCGATCTTGCCGTCGAGCGTGGCCGAGAACAGCATCGTCTGGCGCGATTCCGGCGTGGCGGCGACGATCGTTTCGATGTCTTCGATGAAGCCCATGTCGAGCATGCGGTCGGCTTCGTCGAGCACGAGCATCTTCAGTTCGGACAGGTCGATACGGCCGCGCTCGAGGTGATCGAGCAGCCGGCCCGGCGTGGCAACCAGGATTTCCGGGTTCTTCGCGAGCAGCATCAGCTGCTGGCCGTAGGCGACGCCGCCCAGGATGCTGACCGTGCGCAGGCGCTTCAGGTGCTTGCCGTACGTCGATGCGGCCGTCGTGACTTGCATCGCGAGTTCACGGGTCGGCGTCAGCACGAGCAGGCCCGGGCGCGCGACGGGTTGCGGGCGGCGCACGCGGCGGTCGCCCTGGTTCGGTTCACGCGGCGCGCGCGGTTGCTGCGCCTGGGTCTTCTGGAGCTGCGCGAAACGTTCGATCGCGGGCAGCATGAATGCGGCCGTCTTGCCCGAACCGGTCGGGCTCGACACCAGCAGGTCGCGGCCGGCGATGCCGGCCGGAATCGCGCGCTGCTGGACCGGCGTCGGCTTCACGTAGCCGGCGGCCTGCAGCGCGGAGACGATCTCCGGCGACAACCCGAGCGACGCGAAGCTCGGCTCGTCCGACGCCGGTTCGACCGCGGCCGGTGCGGCGGCGTCGTCGAGACCGAGCGCCTGGTCGGCGATCGCGTTGAGCGGGCTGGAGTTGATGCTCGAAGTCATAACAATCCTTGAAACACAGTGGGTGAAACGTCGGCGCCAATCGCGCATACCCAAGTCGTCGGATTCAGCGAGCAAATCGGGAAACGGGTGCAATCCGCCGAACCGTCGGCGGATGAGGCATTAGAAGCTGTTTTGGGTGCGGCGCGCTTCAGGAGCGGGGCCGCCAGCCTAGTTGACGACCGCAAGGGTCGAAGCAGGAGGGGACAGGTTCTAAACCGGATTGGAGCTTAACGCTACGAGGCGTCGGGCCGGAACGGCTTGCGAGCCGAGCGCGGGAGGTGACGCAGGCCGCATTATAAAGAAATTTGCTGCGCTGCGCCACTGATTTGATTGCCGATTGCGGAAGCGTCGATTCCGTCAGGACGCCGTGCCGTTTTTCAGCGATTCGACGAGTTCGATGTACTGCTGCTTCGCCGCATCCTGCGACGTACCCTTCAGCGCTTCCCAGGCATCGTACTTGTATTTGCCGACGATGTCGGTGAAGCCCGGCTTGTCGCCGTGCGCATCGCCGTCGGTCGCCTGCTTGAAGAGCGCGTACAGGCGCAGCAGGGTCAGGTTGCCCGGCCGTTCCGTCAGTTGCTTGACGTCGATCTGGGCCTGGTCGAATTGGGCGGTGAGTTCGCTCATCGGGTGTCTCCGTAAGGGTTTCAGATCGGCCGATCTTAACAAGCGGGCCGTCGCGCGGGGTCGAGCGATCCTTCCAAACCGCCGCCGGCGCCGCCCGCGCGCACAGATCGGGCCCGATCGCCCGTGGGAGCGGGGCGGCGCATTACAATGTCGGCCATGACGCAAACAGTGCTTCTCGCCATCGATACGTCGACCGAATACTGCTCGGTCGCGCTGCTGCGCTCGGCCTCGGCCGATGACGCCGTTTCCACCCCGCAGACCTGGGTCCGCCACGAGCCGACGGGCGCCGTGTCGAGCACGCGCGTGCTGCCGGCGATCCAGGAACTCTTCGCCGAATCCGGGCTGACGCTCGCCGACTGCGACGCGATCGCATTCGGCGCGGGCCCCGGCTCGTTCACGGGCCTGCGTACCGCGACGGGCATCACCCAGGGCCTCGCGTTCGGGGCCGGGCTGCCGGTCGTGCCGATCGGCACGCTGCTCGCATGCGCCGAGCGCGCGCGGCTGCGCGCGCCCGGCACGACCCGCGTGCTCGCCGCGCTCGACGCGCGGATGGACGAAGCCTACTGGGCGGATTTCGAATGGGACGACGGCGCCGGTGACTGGCGCACGCTGCATCCGGCGTCGCTCGACGCGCCGGGCGCCGTCGGCGTACCCGATGCGCCGTTCACGCTCGCCGGCAATGCGGCCGCGGCGTTCGGCGCGCAGTTGCCGGCCGCCGCGCGGGCGGCCGCGATCGACGGCGAGGCGTTGCCGCATGCGCTGGCGGTCGCGCATGCCGCGCTGCGCGCGTTCCGCGCCGGGCGGGCGGTGCCGGCCGACCAGGCCGCGCCCGAATACGTGCGTGACAAGGTCGCGCAGACCACCGCCGAGCGCATCGCGGCACGGGCCGCGCAGACGGGCGGAGCGAAGGGATGACGGGTGTCCTGCTGAGCGACCGCTATCTGGCGCCGATGACGGACGCCGACCTCGACGAAGTCGTCGCGATCGAGCACGTCGCGTACGAATTCCCGTGGAGCCGCGGCAATTTCGAGGATTCGTTGCGCAACGGCTATCTGGGCGTGTGCCTGCGGCACGTGACGGGGTCGCTCGTCGGCTATTGCGTGCTGATGCCCGTGGTCGACGAGATGCATCTGCTGAACCTGTGCGTCGCGCCGGCCGCGCAGCATGCGGGCGCCGGCCTCGCGCTGCTGCGCGAGGCGGTGCGCATTTCTCGCGCGGAGGGGCTCGACGGCGTGCTGCTCGAAGTGCGGCCGTCCAATCCGCGCGCGATTCATCTGTACGAGCGCTTCGGTTTCGTGACGATCGGCCGGCGCAAGAACTACTATCCGGCGAAGCATCGCAGCCGGGAGGACGCGATCGTGATGCGTCTGACGCTGAACAAGGACGAGGGGGACGCGCATGGCGTGGGGTGAAGCGGCGCTCGAGGAACTGGGCCTCGCGCAGATCTGGGTGCGGCGCGGGCAGCGCGCGGACGAAGGCGCGGCAGCCGACGCGCCTGCCGTCGCGCAAACCGCGGCGCCCGACGACGGTACCGCCGTCGCCGCCGAGCGGCCGGTGCGTGCAGCGTATGCGCCGGCACAGGGCGACAGGCCGACGGCCGTCGCGCGTGGCGCTGCCGATGGTTTGCCGGCTCGCGAGTCGCGGGCGCCGGCGCACGGTGTAGTCGACGGCGATCGCCCGTCCGCGCAGGCTGCATCGATCACATCGCCCGCATCGACCGATACGATGCCGCCGAAGGATGATGCACCGCCGGCGGGAGACGACGATTTCGCGTGGTTCGACGCGGCGCCGCCGGGCGAATCCGTGCCCGTGCCGCTCGCCGAATCGCGCCCCGCCGGCACACCGGTCGCCGTGCTCGACTGGGATGCGCTGGCCGCGCGCGTGGCCGACTGCACGCTGTGCCGTCTGTGCGAGAAGCGGACCAACACCGTGTTCGGCGTCGGTGATCGCGAAGCGGACTGGATGCTGATCGGCGAAGCGCCGGGCGAGAACGAGGACAAGCAGGGCGAGCCGTTCGTCGGTCAGGCCGGCAAGCTGCTCGACAACATGCTGCAGTCGCTGGCGCTCAAGCGTGGCGACAACGTGTACATCGCGAACGTGATCAAGTGCCGCCCGCCCGGCAACCGCAACCCGGAGCCGGACGAGGTCGCGAGCTGCGAGCCGTATCTGCAGCGCCAGGTCGCGCTCGTGAAGCCGAAGCTGATCGTCGCGCTCGGCCGGTTTGCCGCGCAGACGCTGCTGAAGACGGACGCGAGCATCGCGTCGCTGCGCGGCCGCGTGCATGCGTACGAGGGCGTGCCGGTGATCGTCACCTATCACCCGGCATACCTGTTGCGCAGCCTGCAGGACAAGTCGAAGGCGTGGGCCGACCTGTGCCTCGCGCGCGACACGTTCAAGCGTGCGGAAAGCGCCGACACGAACGGCCCGGCCGGGCCATGACGACCGGCGCGGCGTTCGCGTTCGTCGATACGCTGCATGACGCCGCGGTGCGCGATCTGGGCTGGCTGCTCGCCAGCCCGAGCCTGCTCACCGCGGTGCCGGGCGCGCCGCTCGCGCGCCCATGGCCGGATGCAGCGGGCCAAGCGGCCGTCGAAGCGTGGCTCGCCGCGCTCGATGCGCAGCCCGGGCCGCTGCATCGCGCGCTCGACGGGTTTCGGCCGACCCGGCTCGGCCGCTACGCCGAATGCCTGCTCGAGTACTTTCTGACCCACGGGCCGTCGCTGCGGCTCGTCGCGGCCAATCTGCCGCTGCGCAGCAACGGCCGCACGCTCGGCGAAGTCGATTTTCTCGTCGATGCGCCGGACGGCCGGCGCCTGCACTGGGAACTCGCGGTGAAGTGCTATCTATGCGCGCCGGTCCGCGACGGCGCATCGCTTGCCGACTTCGTCGGCCCCAATCTCGTCGACCGGTTCGACCGCAAGCGCAGCCGGCTGCTCGACCACCAGTTGCGGCTCGGCGAACACGATGGCTTTGCCCGGCTCGGCTACGGCGCCCCGGCCGACGCGCAGATGTTCATCAAGGGCTGGCTGTTCCATCCGTACGGCGCGCCGGTGCCGCCGGTGTCCGTCGAAATCGCGCCGGATCATCCGCGCGGTTTCTGGCTGACGCACGGGCAGTGGCCGGCATGGGCGGCCGCGCAGCGTGACGGCGCGGCATGGAGCGTATTGCCGAGACTGGCGTGGCTGGCGCCGCGGCGTGCCGTCGCCGGCGCGGGTATCGAGCCCGAGCCGCTGGCGAGCGCACCGGAGTTGCCGGCCGTGCTGGCGACGCGCCAGACGCCCGACCTGATCGCGATCCATGAAAAGGGGGCTGACGGCACGTGGCGCGAGACGGCGCGCGGTTTCATCGTGCCCGACGACTGGCCGGCGCGCGCGCAGGCGTTCGCGGCGCAGGATCACTGACGCCGCGTCAGCGGCCGCTCACCACCAGCGATGGAAGTGATGGACCGGACCGACGCCGTGACCGACGTCGAGGTGGCCGCTCGCGGCGATCGCGCCGGTCAGGTAGGTTTTTGCCTCGCGTACCGCGCTTTCGAGGTCGGGCTGCTGCGGCAGCAGCGCGGCGATTGCCGACGACAGCGTGCAGCCGGTGCCGTGCGTATTGCTGACCGGCACGCGTGCGCCGTCGAGCCGCACGGTGCGGGTTGCTTCGACGAGCCAGTCGGGGCTCGCGGACGCGTCGGGCAGGTGGCCGCCCTTCATCAGCACCGCGCGTGCGCCCGTCTGCAGCAGGGCCTGGCCTTGCCGCACCATGTCGTCTTCGGTGGTGGCGGGCGCGTCGTTCAGCAGCGCGGCCGCTTCCGGCAGGTTCGGCGTGACGACCGTCGCGAGCGGCAGCAGCGTGTCGCGCAGCGCGTCGACGGCATCGGGCGCGAGCAGCGCGTGCGAACTTTTCGAGATCATCACCGTGTCGAGCACCACGAAGCGCGGCGCGTAACGGCGCAGCGCGTCGGCCACCGCCTGCACGATCGCCGCGTTGGCGAGCATCCCGATCTTGACCGCATCGATGCGGATATCGTCGAACACCGCGTCGAGCTGCGCGGTCACGAACGCGGCGTCCGGCGCATGCACGCCCGTCACGCCGCGCGTGTTCTGCGCGGTCAGCGCGGTGATCACGCTCGCACCATACGCACCGAGCGCGGAAAACGTCTTCAGGTCGGCCTGAATGCCTGCGCCGCCGCCCGAATCGGAGCCGGCGATCGTCAGGAGGTTGGGTATCGGGTGCGTCATGAGGGCAACGCGCCGGTGTGAGCACCGGCGCCAGCGGACGAAAACGGAAAGTGTAGCGTCAGTGCCGCGATTCGCCGATCAGCGCGACCGAGTCGAACTGACGCTGGTTCGCCTGGTGGCGGCGCATCACGAGCCACATCGTCAGGCAGACGAACGTGCCGAACAGCACGATCACGACGCCGACCGGCACGTCGAGCCACACGAGCACCGCATACAGGCACAGCATCACGAGCACCGACAGGTTCTCGTTGAAGTTCTGCACCGCGATCGAATGGCCGGCCGACAGCAGCACGTGGCCACGATGCTGCAGCAGCGCGTTCATCGGCACGACGAAATAGCCGGACAGCGCGCCGACGCCGATCAGGAAGATGTAGGCGACGATCAGGTAGAACGGCAGGCGCAGATGGCCGAAGTGCACGGCCCACTGCGCCGGGAACAGGTCGCGCGTGTAGAAAGCCATCAGCATCACCGCGATGCCCATGATGATGCCGACGGGCAGCAC
Source organism: Burkholderia sp. E168m15 (assembly GCF_016586105.1). NCBI lineage: Bacteria > Pseudomonadati > Pseudomonadota > Betaproteobacteria > Burkholderiales > Burkholderiaceae > Burkholderia > Burkholderia sp. E168m15. The sequence continues at coordinate 22,687 of NZ_BCPO01000062.1, read as the reverse complement.
GGTCAGCGACTTCTTCAGCGGAATCCGGGCGGCGGCGGCAATCGCGCCGGCCGCCACGCCGACCGCGACTACGGCCTGCAGGATCGCGCCTTCGGACAGCGACATGTTGAGCGACACCTCGGCCCACTTCAGCACGATGAACTGCAGCGTCGCGCCGGCCCCCCAGAACAGCGTCGTGACCGCCAGCGAGATCTGGCCGAGCTTGTCGCGCCAGAGCACCATGAAGCAGTCGGCGAAATCGGTGAGCAGCTTGACCGGGCCGCGCTCCTGCTTCGGGTAGCGGGCGCCCGTGTCGGGAATGCGCAGGTTGAACAGCGCGGCGACCACGTAGATCGCCATGATGATCGCCATCGCGGCCTCGGCGGGCGTGCCGATCCAGGCGGGAGTATGGGCGATCACGTGCGATGCGATGTGCGGGCTGATCAGCGCGCCCCCGAGCACGGTGCCGAGGATGATCGAGCTGACGGTCGTGCCCTCGATCCAGCCGTTCGCGGCGACCAGCCGGTCGGCCGGCAGCAGTTCGGTGAGAATCCCGTATTTGGCGGGGGAGTAGGCCGCCGCGCCGAAGCCGACGATCCCGTACGCGATCAGCGGATGGGCGCCGAACAGCATGATCAGGCAGCCGACCACCTTGATCGAGTTGGTAATGAACATCACGCGGCCCTTCGGGCGCGAATCCGCGAACGCACCGACATACGCCGCCAACACCACATAGGACAACACGAAGAACAGCTTCAGCAGCGGTGTCATCCAGTTGGGGGCGTGGAGGTCTTTCAGCAGGGCGATGGCGGCGATGAGAAGCGCATTGTCGGCCAGCGACGAGAAAAACTGCGCGGCCATGATGGTGTAAAAACCTTTTTTCATCTGATGCGATGCTTTCGTCGCTGCGGCAGGGCCGCGTAGGCCGCCTGGTATGCGATCGGCTTATTCCGTTCGAAATGGGTTGTGCGCACGGCTTTATAACATGAAAATACGCGAATTCGGACTAGCAAGATTCCCCGATCGTTCCGCAAATTGTCGGCTTCGGTGCTCAAAAGGCGCGGTAAGCTGATGATTCGCAAGCGTCTTTACGTAAATTTCCCATGCCGCGCCCGATCTCCGCCACCATCCACACCGCCGCTCTCGCGAACAATCTCTCCGTCGTCCGCCGCTTTGCCGGCCCGTCCAAGGTCTGGGCGGTCGTCAAGGCCAACGCGTACGGCCACGGTCTCGCCCGCGCGTTTCCGGGCCTGCGCGGCACCGACGGCTTCGGCCTGCTCGACCTCGACGAGGCGGTGAAGCTGCGCGAGCTCGGCTGGGCCGGCCCGATCCTGCTGCTCGAAGGCTTCTTCCGCTCGACCGACATCGACGTGATCGACCGCTACAGCCTGACCACGACCGTCCACAACGACGAGCAGATGCGGATGCTGGAAACGGCGCGGCTGTCGAAGCCCGTTAACGTGCAGCTCAAGATGAACAGCGGGATGAACCGGCTCGGTTACGTGCCGGAAAAATACCGTGCCGCGTGGGAGCGCGCCCGCGCGTGCCCCGGCATCGGCCAGATCACGTTGATGACCCATTTTTCGGACGCGGACAACGAGCGCGGTGTCGCCGAGCAGCTCGCGACGTTCGAGCGCGGCGCGGAAAGCATCGCCGGCGCGCGCAGTCTCGCGAATTCGGCCGCCGTGCTGTGGCATCCGGATACGCACTTCGACTGGGTGCGGCCGGGGATCGTGCTGTATGGCGCGTCGCCGTCCGGGTTGTCGTCCGATATCGCGGACACGGGGTTGAAGTCCGCGATGACGCTTGCATCCGAGCTGATCGCGGTGCAGACGATCGGGAAGGGCCAGGCGATCGGTTATGGTTCGACGTTTTCGGCGCAGGCGCCGATGCGGATCGGCGTCGTCGCGTGCGGCTATGCGGATGGCTATCCGCGCGTGGCGCCCGAAGGCACGCCCGTGATCGTCGACGGCATCCGTACGCGGATCGTCGGCCGCGTGTCGATGGACATGATCACCGTCGACCTGACGCCGTGCCCGCAGGCCGGCGTCGGCGCGCGCGTCGAGCTGTGGGGCAACGCGCTGCCGATCGACGACGTCGCGCGCCATTGCGGCACGATCGGCTACGAGCTGATGTGCGCGGTCGCGGCCCGCGTGCCCGTGCGAGCGGAATAAGGGCGTCGCGCGTGGCCAAACAGAAAACCGTTTACGTCTGCAGCGAGTGCGGCGGACAGACCCCGAAGTGGCAGGGCCAGTGCCCGTCGTGCCAAGCCTGGAACACGCTCGTCGAATCGGTCGCCGAGTCGCCGGCCGCCCATCGGTTCCAGTCGCTCGCGAAGCGGGCGCCGGTGCAGCGGCTCGCCGACATCGAGGCCGCCGACGTGCCGCGCTTCTCCACCGGCATCGGCGAATTCGACCGCGTGCTGGGCGGCGGGCTGGTGCCCGGCGGTGTCGTGCTGATCGGCGGCGATCCGGGCATCGGCAAGTCGACGCTGCTGCTGCAGTCGCTCGCGGATATCGCGAACGAGAGGCGCGCCCTCTATATCAGCGGCGAGGAATCGGCCGCGCAGATCGCGTTGCGCGCGCAACGGCTCGCGTTGCTCGACGGCGGTGCGCCGGCGGCCGAACTGAAGCTGCTCGCCGAGATCCAGCTCGAGAAGATCCAGGCCGCGATCGATTCGGAGCGGCCGGACGTGGCCGTCATCGACTCGATCCAGACCGTCTATTCCGAGGCGCTGACGTCGGCGCCGGGCTCGGTCGCGCAGGTGCGCGAGTGCGCGGCGCAGCTCACGCGCATCGCGAAACAGTCGGGCACCGCGATCATCATGGTCGGGCACGTGACGAAGGAGGGCAATCTGGCCGGCCCGCGCGTGCTCGAGCACATCGTCGACACGGTGCTGTATTTCGAAGGCGACACGCATTCGTCGTTCCGGCTCGTGCGCGCGTTCAAGAACCGTTTCGGCGCGGTCAACGAGCTCGGCGTGTTCGCAATGACCGAGCGCGGGCTGCGCGGCGTGGCCAACCCGTCCGCGCTGTTCCTGTCGCAGCACGAGCAGGTCGTGCCCGGTTCGTGCGTGCTCGTCACGCAGGAAGGCACGCGCCCGCTGCTCGTCGAAATCCAGGCGCTCGTCGATACGGCGCACGTGCCGAACCCGCGCCGGCTCGCGGTCGGCCTCGAGCAGAACCGGCTCGCGATGCTGCTCGCGGTGCTGCACCGCCACGCGGGCATCGCAGCCTTCGACCAGGACGTGTTCCTCAATGCGGTGGGCGGCGTGAAGATCACCGAGCCGGCCGCCGACCTCGCGGTGCTGCTCGCGATTCACTCGTCGATGCGCAACAAGGCGCTGCCGAAAGGGCTGATCGTGTTCGGCGAGGTGGGGCTGGCGGGCGAGATCCGGCCGTCCCCGCGCGGGCAGGAACGGCTGCGCGAAGCGGCGAAGCTCGGTTTCACGTCCGCGCTGATTCCGAAGGCGAATGCGCCGAAACAGCCGATCGAAGGGCTGAACGTGATGGCCGTCGAGCGGCTCGAGCAGGCGATCGACCGCGTGCGCGATCTCGAATGAGCGGGCGGGGCCCTGGCAGGGGCCGTAGCGGGCCGGACGATCTGTCGCGTAATTCGCTGTAAAGAATATGTAGGCTGATGTAACCCGCCGGACATCGCTTTTCCCTATCCTTTGCCGGATTGTCGAACCGCGCAATGCGAAGGGAACCTATGTTGAAATCGTACGGGGAAGCGCCTGGCGGACGCCTTTACAACCTGCGCGGCTGCCGCGTGTCGGAGCCGATTCGCCAGCCGTGGGGCGGTGGATGCCGGATCGTCGAGTGGATCGACGAAGAAGGGCGGCTGGCGCGCAAGGTCGTGTCCGAGGACGTGTCGGAAGCCGAGGTCGCCGCTGCGATCCGCCGGCCGATCAAGGGGCGCCGGCACTTGATGGGCGATGACGAGCAGATGCCGCGCGACACGCTGCCGCGCCGCTGAGTGGGGGGCGCGGCCGACATACGGGCCGATGCAACCCCGCCAAACGCAGCAATGACGACGAGGCCGGGCCCGGGCGCCCGGCCTCGTCGTTTCCGGGTTCGGTGCGGCGGGGCGGATTAATGGGGCGTCGATGCCCGACGCCTCGACGCGCTACGTCGCCGATGACGCGCTCATCGCCGACGGCCCCGACGGCCGCCGTTCAGCCGATCTGCTCGAGTTCTTCCTGCACGGCGAGCCAGTCCGCCTCGACCGTTTCGAGCCGGGTCGTGACCTCGCCGAGCTTGCGGATCGCGTCGGTCAGTTCCGTCTTGCGCGCGGCTTCGTAGCTCGCCGGATCGGCGACGAACGCGTCGAGGCGCGCCTTTTCGGCGTGCAGTGCTTCCATTTCCTTCTCGAGCTTCGTGATGCGGTTCTGCAGCGGCTTCTTCAACTGGGACAGCCGTTGGCGTTCCTCGGCCGCCTGACGCTTCTGATCCTTGCGGTTGACGCCCGGATCGGCGCCCGCGGCTGCCGCGCTGTCGGCTTTCGCGGCCGCGCGCTGCTCGGCTGCGTGCTGCAGCAGCCAGTCGCGGTAGTCGTCGAGGTCGCCGTCGAACGGCTGCAGCCGGTGCTTCGCGACCAGCATGAACTGATCGGTCGTCGCGCGCAGCAGGTGACGATCGTGCGACACGAGGATCAGCGTGCCTTCGAATTGCGCGAGCGCCATCGTCAGCGCGTGGCGCGTTTCGAGGTCGAGGTGGTTCGTCGGTTCGTCGAGCAGCAGCAGGTTCGGCTTCTGCCAGATGATCAGCGCCAGCGCGAGGCGGGCTTTTTCGCCGCCCGAGAACGGCCCGACCGGGCTGGTCGCCATGTCGCCCGAGAAATTGAAGCCGCCGAGGAAGTCGCGCAGTTCCTGCTCGCGCGTGTCGGGCGCAAGCCGTGCCAGATGCGCGAGCGGCGAATCGTCTTCGCGCAGCGTTTCGAGCTGGTGCTGCGCGAAATAGCCGATCGTCAGCCCCTTGCCGTCGCGCACGTGCCCCGACAGCGGCGCGAGCGTGCCGGCCAGTGTCTTGATCAGCGTCGACTTGCCCTGGCCGTTGGCACCCAACAGGCCGATACGCTGGCCGTTCTGGATCGACAGCGCGACGCGCTCGACGATCGGGATGTCCGTTCCGTCGTCGGCGTGATAGCCGCAGCGGACGTCCTCCATCACCATCATCGGGTTCGGCGCGGCATCGGGCGTGCGGAATTCGAACGTGAACGGCGACGCGATGTGCGCGGGCGCGATCAACTCCATCTTCTCGAGCGCCTTCATCCGGCTTTGCGCCTGCTTGGCCTTGGTCGCCTTGGCCTTGAAGCGGTCGACGAAGCTCTGCAGGTGCTCGATCGTCTTCTGCTGCTTTTCGTACGCGCTTTGCTGCAGCGCCAGTTGCTGAGCGCGTAATACTTCGAACTGCGAGTAGTTGCCGCCGTAGCGCTTCACCTGGCGGTTTTCCAGATGCAGCGTGACGTTGCAGATCGAGTCGAGGAATTCGCGGTCGTGCGAAATCACGACGAGCGTGCCGGGGTAGCGATGCAGCCAGTCTTCGAGCCAGACGATCGCGTCGAGGTCGAGGTGGTTCGTCGGTTCGTCGAGCAGCAGCAGGTCGGAGCGGCACATCAGCGCCTGCGCGAGGTTCAGGCGCATGCGCCAGCCGCCGGAGAAGCTCGCGACGGATTCGCGCGTTTGCGCGAGCGTGAAGCCTAGGCCGAGCAGCAGCGCTTCGGCGCGGGCCGGCGCGGTGTAGCCGTCGGCATCGGCGAATGCCGCGTGCGCGTCGGCTTCGGCGGCGCCGTCATGCGCGGCCGACGCGGCGGCGATGCGGGCCTCGATCTCGCGCAGCGCGGTATCGCCGTCGAGCGTGTAGTCGAGCGCCGAGCGGTCGACCGCGGGCGTTTCCTGCGACACGTGGGCGATCCGCCACGACGGCGGCATCGAGAAATCGCCTCCGTCGGAATGCAGCTCGCCGCGCAGGACGGAAAACAGCGTCGACTTGCCGGCGCCGTTCGCGCCGATCAGGCCGGCTTTCTCGCCGGGATTGAGCACGAACGAGGTCGACTCGAACAGCGGCTTGGTGCCGCGCGCAAGGCTGAACTGATTGAAACGGATCACGGCGGAAATGGCTGGCGAAAACCGCTATTCTAGACCGCGCGCCGGTCGCGCCGGGCATCGGCCGTTCGGCGGATGCCGCAACGGCGCAATTTCGCCTAGACTCCACGTCGATCGGTTTCGTAAAAGGAGTGCCCGATGTCCACCCTGTATTCGTTCAGCGCAGAGACGCTCGCCGGCGCGCCGGTATCGCTCGACGCGTATCGCGGCAAGGTGCTGCTGATCGTCAATACCGCGAGCGAGTGCGGTTTCACGCCGCAGTACGCGGGTCTGCAGAAGCTGTACGACCAGTACGCGGCGCGCGGCTTCTTCGTGCTCGGCTTCCCGTGCAACCAGTTCGGCAAGCAGGAGCCGGGCGATGCCGCGCAGATCGGGGCATTCTGCGAGCGCAACTACGGCGTCACGTTCCCGATGTTCGCGAAGATCGACGTGAAGGGCGACCATGCGCATCCGCTGTATCGCTACCTGACCGACGAGGCGCCCGGCATTCTCGGCCTCAAGGCGATCAAGTGGAATTTCACGAAATTCCTGATCGACCGCGAAGGGCGCATCGTCAAGCGCTACGCGCCGTCCACCAAGCCCGATGAAATCGCAGCGGACATCGACAAGCTGCTGTGACGGCGATGCGCGGCGTGCGCCGCGCCGGTGCGGATCGTGCGTGCGCCGCCGTTACAGGATCGGCGCGAACAACCGCGCGACGTGCATCGCGATGCGCCGCCAGGCAGGCGACTGCCGGTATTCGTCCGCATCGACCTCGTACGCCTGCGCGAAGTCGGCATCGAGCATCGTCTCGACTTCGCCGGCGAACGCGCGATCGACGGTCATGACCATGACCTCGAAATTGAGGCGGAACGAACGGTTATCGAGATTCGCGCTGCCGACCGCCGCCGCGATGCGGTCGATCAGCACGACCTTCTGGTGCAGGAAGCCGGGCCGGTAGCGGAACACTTTCACGCCCGCATCGACGAGGTCGCGCGCATAAAGCTTGGACGCCTCGAACACGACGTAGTGATCGCGCCGGCTCGGGATCAGGATGCGTACGTCGACGCCGCGCATCACGGCGAGTTTTAGCGCGGAGACCACGGCTTCGTCGGGAACGAGGTACGGCGTGGTGATCCAGACCCGCTCGCGGGCGGCATTGATCGATTCGACGAAGAACAGCGAGCCGGTTTCCTGCTTGTCGGCCGGCCCCATCGGCACCGCGAGGCAATGCATGCCGTCGCCGGGCTGCACGGGCGGCGGCAGCGCGATGGGCGGCAGTTTCTGCGTCGCCCAGTGCCAGTCTTCGGCGAACACGTACTGGATGCTCGCCACCACGGGGCCGCGGATCTCGATGTGGGTGTCGCGCCATGGCGACAGGCGCGGCTTCGCGCCGAGATATTCGACACCGACGTTGTGGCCGCCGACGAACGCGCGATTGCCGTCGACGACGACGATCTTGCGATGGTTGCGGAAGTTCAACTGGAAGCGATTGACGAATTTCCGGTTGGTCGCGAACGGATGGACCTCGACGCCACCGCGGCGCAATGCGTCGACGTAGCTGTGCGGCAGGTCGAAGCTGCCGATGCTGTCGTACAGTAGGCAGCAGCGTACGCCGGCGGCCGCGCGCGCGAGCAGCGCGTCGCGCAGCATCCGGCCGAGCGCATCGTCGCGCACGATGAAGAACTGGACGAGCACGTAGTCGCGCGCGTCGTCGATCGCCGACAGGATGGCGGAGAATGTCGCGTCGCCGTTGACCAGCGTGCGTACCGAATTGCCGCCGAGGAACGGCATGCCGCCGAGCCGCGTGAGCGCGAGCACGGCAGCCTGCCCCAGCGCGTCGGCGGCCGGCCCGTCGGTCGCATCGGTCGCGCGCCACGGCGCACGCGGTGTGTGTGTGCGCAACATTTCCAGCTCGTGGCGCCGGGCGTCGACGTAGCCGGAGAATTTGCTACGGCCGAGGAACAGGTATGGAACGAGCGTCAGGTACGGCATGGCCGTGAGCGAGACGGCCCACGCGATCGCGCCTTGCGACGTGCGCGTGTTCATGATTGCGTGGCACGCCGCGACGATCCCGAGCACATGGATGGTCAGGATCAGGGTGCCGAGATGTAGCCAGTCGAGGGTCATGGGCGCTTAAAGGACTCCTGCGGGACACCCGGTGGGACTCCCGAAGTCGTGCGGCCGGGCGGCCGCCTACGCGCATCTTACCCAACCGTGCGGCGCAACGGGGCGCCGCACGGCGGGTGGGCCGGCAACGCTCAGCCCTTGCGGGGCAGGTCCGACGCCTGGATCAGGAATACGGCGTCATCGCCCGCGCTGGTGGGCAGCCACGTGAGCTCGAGGCCGCCGAATGCCGCTTCGACGTGCTCGCGCTCGTTGCCGATCTCGACGACGAGCACGCCGTCGTCATGCAGCCAGCGGTGCGCTTCGGCGACGATGCGTCGCACGATGTCCATCCCGTCGTCGCCGCCGGCGAGCGCCATCTCCGGCTCGTGCCGGTATTCGGGCGGCAGCGCGGCCATCGACGCCGCGTTCACGTACGGCGGGTTCGTCAGGATCACGTCGTAGCGCGAGTCGGGATCGGTGCGGAACGCGGGCAGCGGTGCGTAGAGGTCGCCGCGGTGCAGCCCGATGCGGTCTTCGAGGCCGTAGTCGCGCACGTTGATTTCCGCGACTTCGAGCGCCTTGTCCGACAGGTCGACCGCGTCGATCTCGGCGTTCGGGAACGCGCTTGCCGCGAGGATCGCGAGGCAGCCGGAGCCGGTGCACAGTTCGAGCACCGCGCCGACCTGCTCGGGATCGGCGACATACGGCTGCAGCCCGTCGTCGAGTAGTTCGCCGATGAACGAGCGCGGCACGATCACGCGTTCGTCGACGTAGAAGCGGTGGCCGTGCATCCATGCTTCGTGCGTGAGGTACGCGGCCGGCACGCGGTCGGCCGCGCGTCGTTCGATCACCGCGAGCACGGCCGCGATTTCGTCGGGCAAGAGGCGCGCGTCCATGAACGGCTCGAGCGTGTCGAGCGGCAGGTCGAGCGTGTGCAGCACGAGGTAGGCCGCTTCGTCGTACGCGTTGTCGGAACCGTGACCGAACGCGAGCTTCGCTTTCGAGAAGCGCGTGACCGCGTAGCGCAGCAGGTCGCGGACTGTGGCAAAAGGTGTCGTCATGCGAGGCTCCGTCAGGCGATCAGTTGTTCGAGCACGCGTCGGTACACGTTCTTCAGCGGGTCGACGAAGCGCACTTCGATGTGCTCGTCGATCTTGTGGATGCTGCCGTTCGGCGGGCCGAACTCGATCACCTGCGGGCAGATGCGCGCAATGAAGCGGCCGTCCGACGTGCCGCCCGTCGTCGACAGCTCGGTCGTGATACCGGTCTCGGTGCGGATCGCGTGTTCCAGCGCGCCCGACAGTTCACCGCGCGGCGTGAGGAACGGCAGGCCGCTCACCGACCACTTCAGCGTGTATTCGAGGCCGTGCTTGTCGAGGATCGCGTGCACGCGGGCCTGCAGGCCTTCGACGGTGCTCGCGGTCGAGAAGCGGAAGTTGAACAGCAGGTCGGCGTGGCCCGGGATCACGTTGGTCGCGCCGGTGCCAGCGTGCAGGTTCGACACCTGCCAGGTGGTCGGCGGGAAGTATTCGTTGCCGGCGTCCCATTGCTCGGCGGCGAGCTCGGCGAGCGCCGGCGCGAGCAGGTGGATCGGGTTCTTCGCGAGGTGCGGATAGGCAATGTGGCCTTGCACGCCCTTGATGACCAGTTCGCCGGACATCGACCCGCGGCGGCCGTTCTTGACGACGTCGCCGAGCTCGGCGGTCGACGTCGGCTCGCCGACGATGCAGTAGTCGAGCCGCTCGCCGCGTTCCTGCAGCAGCTCGACGACCTTCACGGTGCCGTCGGTGGCCGGGCCTTCCTCGTCGCTCGTGATCAGGAACGCGATCGCGCCGCGGTGGTCCGGATGCGCCGCGACGAATTCCTCGGAGGCGACGACGAACGCCGCGAGCGACGTCTTCATGTCGGCCGCGCCGCGGCCGTACAGCTTGCCGTCGCGATGGGCGGGGACGAACGGCGGCGAGGTCCACTGTTCGAGCGGGCCGGTCGGCACGACGTCGGTATGGCCCGCGAACGCGAGCAGCTTGCCGTCGCGGCCGTCGGTGCCGCGCTTGACGGCCCACAGGTTGGTCACGCCGTGCGACGCGATGGTCTCGCATTCGAAGCCGAGCGCGGCGAGGCGCTCGGTCATGATCTGCTGGCAGTGCTGGTCGTCGGGCGTCACGGACGCGCGGGCGATCAGCTGTTCGGTAAGGGCTAGGGTGGCGGACATGGTTCGGACCACTTTCGATAAAAAATGCCGGCGCGGTGGCCGGCAGCGACAGGGCGTCGGGCGGCGCCCGTGGGCGCAGCGCGGGCGACCCTATGCGGCAAACAACGCCGCGTATTGATCGGCCACGAAGCCGAGCGATTTCACGCGGCCGTTGACGACGAGCACGGGGCGCTTGATGACCGACGGCTTGTGGATCATCAGCGCGACCGCGCCGGTCTTCGTTTCGGCAGCCGCCTTCATCGCGTCGTCGAGGCCGCGCCACGTGGTGCCGCGCTTGTTCACGAGCGCGTCGAGCGACACGTCCTTCAGCCAGTCTTCGATCAGCGGCGCGCTGACGCCGAGCTTCTTGAAATCGTGGAACTCGAATTCGACGCCGTGATCGTCGAGCCACACGCGGGCCTTCTTCACGGTGTCGCAGTTCGGAATGCCGTAGACGACCACGGTGTGCGGCTTTGCCATCAGTCGCCTCGCAGCAGCTCGTTCAGGCCGACCTTCGCACGCGTCTTCGCGTCGACCTTCTTGACGATCACCGCGCAGTACAGGCTGTGCGAACCGTCCTTCGACGGCAGGTTGCCGGCGACGACGACCGAGCCGGCCGGGATGCGGCCGTAGCTGACTTCGCCCGTCTCGCGATCGTAGATCTTCGTGCTCTGGCCGAGGTACACGCCCATCGAGATCACCGAGTTTTCCTCGACGATCACGCCTTCGACGACTTCCGAGCGCGCGCCGATGAAGCAGTTGTCTTCGATGATGACCGGATTCGCCTGCAGCGGCTCGAGCACGCCGCCGATACCGACGCCGCCCGACAGGTGCACGTTCTTGCCGATCTGCGCGCACGAACCGACCGTGGCCCACGTGTCGACCATCGTGCCTTCGTCGACGTACGCGCCGATGTTGGTGTACGACGGCATCAGCACGACGTTCTTCGCGATGAACGAGCCGCGGCGCGCGATGGCCGGCGGGACGACGCGGAAGCCGCCCGCGGCGAAGTCTTCGGCCGTGTAGTTCGCGAACTTCGACGGCACCTTGTCGTAGAACTGCGAGTAGCCGCCGGCCGGCATCGGCGCGTTGTCCTCCAGGCGGAACGACAGCAGCACGGCCTTCTTCAGCCACTGGTGGACCGTCCAGTTGCCGTCGATTTTCTCGGCGACGCGCAGTGCACCCTTGTCGAGTTGCTCGATCGCGTGAGCGACGGCTTCGCGGACGTCCGCGGGCGCGGCCTTCGGCGACAGCTCGGCGCGGTTTTCCCAGGCGGTATCGATGATTTGCTGAAGTTGTTGCGACATGTTCGTTTTCGCAGGAGATGGATGGAATTGATCGGGATGGACGTCTTACCGCGCGAGAGCGCGGCAGAAATCGACGATGCGTTGCGCGCCCTCGACGCATTCGGGGGTGCCCGCGACGAGCGCGATCCGGATGAAATCGCGGCCCGGGTTCGTGCCGTGCGCATCGCGCGCCAGGTACGAGCCGGGCAGAACCGTCACATTATAGTCGGCGTACAGGCGGCGGGCGAACTCGGTGTCCGACAGGCCGGTGCGCGACACGTTGGCCCACAGGTAGAACGCGGCGTCGGGCAGCTTCACGTCGATCACGTCGGCGAGCATCGGCGTGACCGTGTTGAACTTCTGCAGGTACAGCGCGCGGTTCTCGCGCACGTGCGCCTCGTCGTTCCATGCGGCGATGCTCGCGTGCTGCCAGACCGGCGACAGCGCGGCGCCGTGGTACGTGCGGTACAGCAGGAATTTCTTGAGCAGCGCGGCGTCGCCGGCGACGAAGCCCGAGCGCATGCCCGGCACGTTCGAGCGCTTCGACAGGCTCGACAGCATCACGAGCCGCTCGAAGCCGCGGCCGAGGCGGTGCGCGGCCTCGAGGCCGCCGAGCGGCGGCGCCGCTTCGTCGAAATAGATCTCGGAATAGCACTCGTCGGACGCGATCACGAAACCGTGACGGTCCGACAGCGCGAACAGCTCGCGCCAGTCGTCGAGCGTCAGCACGGCGCCCGTCGGGTTGCCGGGCGAGCACACGTACAGCAGCTGCGTGCGCGCCCACACGTCGTCGGGCACGGCCGCGTAGTCGCACGCGAAGTTGCGGGCCGGGTCGCTGTTCGCGAAATAGGGTTCGGCACCGGCGAGCAGCGCCGCGCCTTCGTAAATTTGATAGAAAGGATTCGGACAGAGTACGATCGCCTTCTTGCCGTCCGCGGACGGCCGTGCATCGATCACCGTCTGCGCGAGCGAGAACAGCGCTTCGCGCGAGCCCGACACCGGCAGCACCTGCGTGGCCGGATCGATTGCCGGCAGCCCGTAGCGGCGCTCGAGCCAGTGCGCGATCGACGTGCGCAGCGCGTCCGAGCCGGCCGTGGCCGGGTACGACGCGAGCCCGTCGAGCGCGGCCACCACGGCGTCGCGGATCAGCGCCGGCGTCGCGTGTTTGGGCTCGCCGATGCCGAAGCTGATCGGTTTGAGGTCGCCGGAAGGCGTCACGTCCTTGAACAGGGCGCGCAGCTTTTCGAAGGGATAGGGCTGGAGCGAGTCGAGTCGAGGGTTCACGGGCGAAGCGGCCATCGCGGCCGGTTGGAGCGAAAGAAGCGGCGGGCGCGCCGCGCGGCTGCGAACGGGCGCCGGGGCGCGCGGCTCGCAACGGACGATTATAGCGTGACGCAATGCGGTCACGGCCTGCCGGAGCGGCGGCCGGGCCGGTCGAATAAAGGGTATCGAACCAATTGACGTCCTCGTCCGCCTAAAGGCGGCGGATTCCCACACCTGGCGATGCACGTCCGCATCGGAGAATGTTCAGCGCAGCGTTGATATCACGATCATGTTCGACACCACAGTCACTGCAGGTCCATTCTCTTATTCTCAGTCCCGCGATACCTTTCGGCCGCGTCGTGCGGTCTTTCGATCCGCACGACGAACAGGACTGGGTCGAACCGCTTTCGTCCACTTCCTCGAACGTGGCCCCGTGCGCGATCGCTTTGTAGCGGAGCTTGTTCCGGAAGGAGGACCAGGACGCGTCGTAGACGCTTTTCGCCATCCTGGTTCTGGCAAATTTCGCGGCCGACACGTTGCCGACCGCGATGTAATCGAAACGCCGCACCAGATCGAGCGCGAGCTTGTGCTGGAAATCGGCACGCGCATTCGCGACCTTGGCATGCAGCTTCGCGATATGTCGCTTGTGCTTGCGCGCCCGTTGCGCTTTCGCCAGCTTTTCCGCCGCTCGTCGACCGAACTGGTCATTGGGCAGCTTCTCGCCGGTCGAAAGTGTGGCGAAGTCTTTCAGGCCGAGATCGATGCCGACACCGGAACGGATCGGGCGGGCCTGCACATCCGGCATCTCGATCACGATGTTGAGAAACCAGTTGCCGCGCGCATCCTGCGCAAAGTTGGTGCCGTCCTTGATCTTGCCTTCGGGAAGCGGTCGACTGTTGAACACGCGGAAGGTGTTGCCGGCGAAACGGAACGCGTCGCCCTCGCGCTTCAGGTCTCGGCCCTTCAGCGGCACCCAGCCCAGCGATTTTCTGCCGCGATAGCGCAGGTACGGGCGACGGTGCTGGCTGCGCGACTTCGCGTATTGCTCGCACGTCGCGTTGATCGTGCCGGAGTGGATGCCGAGCGCCTTGCTGCTGCCAGTCGTGAGCACATTCAAGTCGAAACCGGTCGGCCACTTCTTGTTCCACTTCAGCGCGTGCTTCTGCGTGTCGTTGCAGAAGTTCCAGACGTAGTTCACCGCGCGGCTCTGCTTGTTAAGCAGTCCGTTGAGCGACTTCACCCGGTAGCGGTAGACAAGGATCATGCCGGTGATCCTAACCCGTGGAAGAAGCTGCCTGTCAACAGCCTGCCTTTCCTTCCCGCCATCAATGGCGGGGTTTCTCGGAGCAAATTCTGATGAACAACGCGGTACGCGGCAGCCTGCCGACGCTGGCCATCCTGATCGGCGCGTCGGTATGGGGCCTGATCTGGTATCCGCTGCGGATTCTCGCGTCGCTCGGCGTGACGGGCACGCTGGCCAGCGCGCTGACGAGCCTCGTCGCCTTCCTGTTCGTGATCGTCGCGCGGCACCGCACGATCGCGACGCTGCGCTGGCACTGGGTGCTGCCGGGCATCGCGGTGACGGCCGGCGTGACGAACCTCGGGTTCGTATGGGGCACGATCCACGGCGAGGTGCTGCGCGTGATGCTGCTGTTCTACCTGACGCCGGCCTGGACCGCGATCTACGCGCACTTCCTGCTGCGCGAGCGGCTGACCTGGGCCGGCGCGGGGCTCGCGGCGCTGTCGATCGGCGGCGCGATGCTGATGCTGTGGTCGCCGGCGCTCGGCTTGCCGCTGCCGGCCAACCCGGCCGAATGGGCCGGTCTCGCGGCCGGGCTGAGCTTCGCGATGAGCAACGTGCTGGTGATCAAGGCGAGCCGCGAGCTGCCCGACATGCGCGCCGAAATGCGCACCGCGACGCTGTTCGGCGGCGCGGCCATGTTCGGCGCGATCGCGTCGCTGTTCGAAGGGCTGCCGGCCGCGCCGGCGAGCGGCCAACTGGGCGTGGCCGCGCTGATCATCGCGGCGATCGGCGTGACGATGGCGTCGAACAACCTGCTCGTGCAGTACGGTCTCGCGCGCGTGCCGGCGAACCGCGCGTCGATCATCATGCTGTTCGAGATCGTGATCACCGCGCTGTCGGCGTGGGTGTTCGCGAACGAGCTGCCGAGCGCGCGCGAGTGGGCGGGCGGCGCGTGCATCGTGCTCGCGGCGTTGCTGTCGAGCCGGGTCCATCGTGCCGCGCCGGCACCGGACAAACCCGGCGACGGTCGGGACGGCACACGCGCGATGGTATGATGGAAGCCGTTTGCGGGGCCCAACGCTGGATGCGCGCGGCCCCGTTTTTGAATTCCGGGGCGCGTGGCGCGCAGGGGCTCTCCGGCCCCGCGCCGTGCGGCCCCGTCCGTTTCACACCTTCTTCACATCCGATACCGCCGTGCGTCTGAGCTCGATCAAACTCGCTGGCTTCAAATCCTTCGTCGATCCCACGCATTTCCAGGTTCCGGGCCAGCTTGTCGGCGTGGTCGGCCCGAACGGATGCGGCAAGTCCAACATCATCGATGCCGTGCGCTGGGTGCTCGGCGAGTCGCGTGCCTCCGAGCTGCGCGGCGAATCGATGCAGGACGTGATCTTCAACGGTTCGACCGCCCGCAAGCCCGGCAGCCGGGCCAGCGTCGAACTGATCTTCGACAACTCCGACGGCCGCGCGGCCGGGCAGTGGGGCCAGTACGGCGAAATCGCCGTGAAGCGCGTGCTGACGCGCGACGGCACGTCGAGCTACTACATCAACAACCTGCCGGCGCGCCGCCGCGACATCCAGGACATCTTCCTCGGCACCGGCCTCGGGCCGCGTGCATACGCGATCATCGGGCAGGGCATGATCGCGCGGATCATCGAGGCGAAGCCGGAAGAGCTGCGCGTGTTCCTCGAGGAAGCCGCCGGCGTGTCGAAGTACAAGGAACGCCGCCGCGAAACCGAGAACCGCCTGCACGACACGCGCGAGAACCTGACGCGCGTCGAGGACATCGTGCGCGAACTCGGCGCGAACCTCGAAAAGCTCGAGGCGCAGGCGGTGGTCGCGACCAAGTACAAGGAACTCGTCGCCGACGGCGAGGAGAAGCAGCGCCTGTTGTGGCTGCTGCGCAAGAACGAGGCCGCCGGCGAGCAGCAGAAGCAGCAGCGCGCGATCGAGCAGGCGCAGATCGACCTCGAGGCGCAGACGGCGAAACTGCGCGAAGTCGAGGCGCAGCTCGAGACGCTGCGGGTCGCGCACTATTCGGCGAGCGACGCGATGCAGGGCGCGCAGGGTGCGCTCTACGAGGCGAACGCCGAGGTGAGCCGCCTCGAAGCCGAGATCAAGTTCATCGTCGAATCGCGCAATCGCGTGCAGGCGCAGATCGCCGCGCTGAACGCGCAGCGCGAGCAGTGGCGCGCGCAGGCCGAGAAGTCGCAGGACGAGCTCGAGGAAGCCGAAGAGGCGCGCGCGATGGCCGACGAGAAGGCCGCGCTCGCCGAGGACAACGCGGCCGCGAAGCACGACGCGCTGCCGGCGCTCGAAGCGAAGTGGCGCGACGCGCAGGCGCAGCTCAACGACGAGCGCGCGCGGATCGCGCAGACGGAGCAGTCGCTGAAGCTCGAGGCCGCGCACCAGCGCAACGCCGATCAGCAGCTCCAGCAGCTTCAGCAGCGCCACGAGCGCCTGAAGAGCGAAGCGGGCGGGCTCGACGCGCCGGACGAAACGCAGCTCGAAGAGCTGCGCATGCAGCTGGCCGAGCAGGAAGAGATTCTCGCTGAAGCGCAGGCGCGCCTCGCCGACGCGCAGGAAACGGTGCCGCGCCTCGACGGCGAGCGCCGCGCCGCGCAGGAGCGCGTGCAGGCCGAAGCCGCGCAGATCCACCAGCTCGAAGCACGCCTCGCCGCACTGAAGCAGTTGCAGGAAAACGTGCAGACCGAAGGCAAGATCCAGCCGTGGCTCGACAAGCACGAGCTCGGCGCGCTGCCGCGTCTGTGGAAGAAGCTGCACGTCGAGGCCGGCTGGGAAGCTGCGCTCGAGGCCGTGCTGCGCGAGCGTCTCGCCGCGGTCGAAGTATCGAATCTCGACTGGGTGAAGGCATTCGCGACCGATGCGCCGCCCGCGAAGCTCGCGTTCTACGCGCCGCCCGCGGCCGGTGAGCCGCCCGCCGCGGTGGCCGGGCTGCGGCCGGTGCTGTCGCTCGTGCGCATCGACGACGCGGGCATCCGCGCGGTGCTGAACGACTGGCTCGGCAACGTGTACGTGGCCGACGACGTCGCGCAGGCGCTCGCGACGCGCGCGCAGTTGCCGGCAGGCGGCGCGTTCGTCGTCAAGGCCGGCCATATCGTCACGCGCGTCGGCGTGCAGCTGTATGCGGCCGATTCGGAGCAGGCCGGGATGCTGGCCCGCCAGCAGGAAATCGAAAACCTGGCGCGCCAGGTGCGCGCGCAGGCGCTGCTCGCCGACGAGGCGCGCACGGCTGCCGTGCGGGCGGAAGCGGCGCACACGCAGGCCACGCAGGCGCTCGGCGACGTGCGCGCGCAGGCCGAACGCGCGACGCAACGCGTGCATGCGCTGCAGATGGACGTGCTCAAGCTCGCCCAGGCGCACGAACGCTATACGCAGCGCAGCACGCAGATCCGCGAGGAACTCGAGGAAATCGGCGCGCAGATCGAGGAGCAGCGTGCATTGCGCGCGGAGTCGGAAGCGAATTTCGAGCGCTTCGACGGCGAGCTCGCCGAACTGCAGGCGCGCTTCGAGGACAACCAGCTCGCGTTCGAGTCGCTCGACGAATCGCTGACGCAGGCGCGTCAGGAAGCGCGCGACCTGGAGCGCGGCGCGAACGACGCGCGCTTCGCCGCCCGCAACGCGGTGACCCGGATCGACGAGCTCAAGCGCACGATCCAGGTCGCGCACGAGCAGAGCGAGCGCGTCGCCGCGTCGCTGGAAGACGCCCGCGCCGAACTCGAGACGATCAACGAGCAGACCGCGCACACGGGCCTGCAGGACGCGCTCGAAATTCGCGCGGCGAAGGAAGAAGCGCTGCAGGCCGCGCGGATCGAGCTCGACGACCTGACCGCGAAGCTGCGCGCGTCGGACGAGCAGCGGCTCGTCGCCGAGCGTTCGCTGCAGCCGCTGCGCGACCGCATCACCGAACTGCAGCTGAAGGAGCAGGCCGCGCGCCTGGCCGTCGAGCAGTTCGCCGAGCAGCTCGCAGCCGCCGAGGTCGACGAAACCGCGCTGGCCGCGAAGCTGACGCCGGATCTCAAGCCTTCGTACCTGCAGGGCGAAGTCACGCGCCTGAACAACGCGATCAACGCACTCGGCCCGGTGAACATGGCCGCGCTCGACGAGCTGAAGGCCGCGAGCGAGCGCAAGGTGTTCCTCGACGCGCAATCGGCCGACCTGATCGACGCGATCACGACGCTCGAGGACGCGATCCACAAGATCGACCAGGAAACCCGCACGCTGCTGCAGGGCACCTTCGACGAGGTCAACCGTCATTTCAGCGACCTGTTCCCGCGCCTGTTCGGCGGCGGCCAGGCGAAGCTGATCATGACGGGCGACGAGATTCTCGATGCCGGCGTGCAGGTGATGGCGCAGCCGCCGGGCAAGAAGAACGCGACGATTCACCTGCTGTCGGGCGGCGAGAAGGCGCTGACCGCGACCGCGCTCGTGTTCGCGATGTTCCAGCTGAACCCGGCGCCGTTCTGTCTGCTCGACGAGGTCGACGCGCCGCTGGACGACGCGAACACCGAGCGTTTCGCGAATCTCGTGCGCGCGATGTCCGACAAGACGCAGTTCCTGTTCATCTCGCACAACAAGATCGCGATGGAAATGGCGCAGCAGCTGATCGGCGTGACGATGCAGGAGCAGGGCGTGTCGCGGATCGTGGCGGTGGACATGGAAACCGCCGCGGGTTTTGCCCAGAATTGACGTTTGACGAAACCGGACCGCGTTCGCGCGGCGCACGAGCGCCCGTTCGCGGTCCCGACGAAAAAGAATTGCTGATGGAGCGTGCATGGACGAGTTGACACTCGGTTTGATCGGCGCGGGCGCCGTCGTGGTGGGCGGCGTCGTGGTCTACAACGCATGGCAGGGCGCGAAAGTGCGGCGCAGGATGCCGCGCCCGATGCCGGAGGAAGCGGCCGAGGCGATGAACCGCCCCGAGCGCGACGAAGAGTTGCCGTTCATCGAACCGGTGCGTCAGCCGGTGCGCCGCGAGCCCGCGGCACCGGTCGCGGCGGCGCCGGCGGCTGCGGCCGAAGCCGCGCGCGTCGAGCCGACGTTCGGCGGGGCCGGGAGCGGCGCGGCGCCGGCCGATACGCCGGCCGACCTGCAGGCCGAGGCGACGGGCGTCGACACGTCGGCCGAATCGACCGAACCGGTTGCCGGCGAAGAGGCCGTGCCCGCCGCCACGCATGAAGCGGCGGCCGAACCGGCCGAGCCGACCGAACCGGTGATGCCGGCCGCGACGACGGTCTCGTCGGCGCCGCCTGCGATCGTCGACCGCCGGATCGACTGCATCGTGCCGATCCGCCTCAACGGCCCGCTGCCGGGCGACAAGATCCTGCCGGTCGCGCAGCGACTGCGCCGCGCGGGCAGCAAGCCCGTGCACATCGAAGGCAAGCCGGAAGGCGGCCAGTGGGAACTGCTGCAGAACGGCGTGCGCTACGAAGAGCTGCGCGCGGCTGCCCAGCTTGCGAACCGCAGCGGCGCGCTGAACGAGCTCGAATTCTCCGAATTCGTGACGGGCGTCCAGCAGTTCGCGGACGCGATCGACGGCGCGCCGGAATTCCCGGACATGATGGAAACGGTCGCGATGGCGCGCGAGCTCGACGCGTTTGCCGCGCAGTGCGACGCGCAACTGTCGATCAACGTGATGTCGGACGGTGCGCCGTGGTCGGCGAACTACGTGCAGGCGGTCGCGTCGCAGGACGGGCTGCTGCTGTCGCGCGACGGCACGCGCTTCGTGAAGCTCGACGCGAAGCAGAACCCGGTATTCATGCTGCAGTTCGGCGACACCAACTTCCTGCGCGACGACCTGACGTACAAGGGCGGCAACATGATCACGCTGGTGCTCGACGTGCCGGTGGCGGAAGAGGACATCCTGCCGTTCCGGCTGATGTGCGATTACGCGAAGTCGCTGTCCGAGCGGATCGGCGCACGCGTCGTCGACGATTCGCGCCGGCCGCTGCCGGAGTCGACGCTGGTCGCGATCGACCAGCAACTGATGAAGCTGTACGCGAAGCTCGAGGAAGCCGGCATCCCGGCCGGTTCGCCGATCACGCGCCGCCTCTTTAGCCAGTAATGCGATGGCGCGGGCGACGGTCGTTGGCGCCGTCGTCCGTCGCTGCGGCGCGCACTGTTTCGTGTGCGCTGCAGCACGTCATCCGGCCCGCATTGCGTACCCCGCCGCGGCGTCAAACTGAGATAATCGGGCATCCGATTTTTCAGAACGACTCTGCCGCCAGCATGGCCCGAACCCAAGCCGAACCGCCAGCCAGCCAGCCCGACGCGCGCGCCGCGTGGCTGCGCGACCAACTCGAGCGGGCGAACTACGCCTACTACGTGCTCGACCAGCCGGATCTGCCCGACGCCGAATACGACCGGCTGTTCCGCGAGTTGCAGCAGCTCGAAACCGACCATCCCGAACTCGTGACACCCGATTCGCCGACGCAGCGTGTCGGCGGCGAAGCGGCCGGCGGCTTCACGCCGGTCGTCCACGATGCGCCGATGCTGTCGCTGAACAACGGCTTTGCCGACGAGGACATCGTCGCGTTCGACAAGCGCGTCGCCGACGCGCTCGCCAAGACGACCGATCTGGCCGGCTCGGTGACCGACCCCGTCGAATACGCGTGCGAACTGAAGTTCGACGGCCTGGCGATCTCGCTGCGCTACGAGCAAGGCGTGTTCGTGCAGGCCGCGACGCGTGGCGACGGGACGACGGGCGAGGACGTGACCGAGAACGTGCGCACGATCCGCTCGATTCCGCTGAAGCTGAAGGGCAAGCACGTGCCGGCGGTGCTCGACGTACGCGGCGAGGTGCTGATGTTCAAGCGCGATTTCGCACGCCTGAACGAACGCCAGCGCGCGGCCGAGCAGCGCGAATTCGCGAACCCGCGCAACGCAGCGGCCGGCAGCCTGCGCCAGCTCGACTCGAAGATCACCGCGCAGCGGCCGCTGTCGTTCTTCGCGTACGGGATCGGCGTGCTCGACGGGATGCCGATGCCCGACACGCACAGCGCGCTGCTCGACTGGTACGAGTCGCTCGGCCTGCCGGTGAATCGGGAGCGCGCGGTCGTGCACGGCGCCGAAGGCTTGCTCGACTTCTTCCGCAAGGTCGGCGAGAAGCGCGAGTCGCTGCCGTACGACATCGACGGCGTCGTCTACAAGGTCAACCGGCGCGACGAGCAGGAGCGGCTCGGCTTCGTGTCGCGTGCGCCGCGCTTCGCGCTCGCGCACAAGTTCCCCGCGCAGGAAGCGCTGACGAAGCTCGTCGCGATCGACGTGCAGGTCGGCCGCACCGGTGCGATCACGCCGGTCGCGCGTCTCGAGCCGGTGTTCGTCGGCGGCGCGACCGTGACCAATGCGACGCTGCACAACGAGGACGAAGTGCGCCGCAAGGACATCCGGATCGGCGACACCGTGATCGTGCGGCGTGCGGGCGACGTGATTCCGGAAGTCGTCGGCGCGCTGCTCGACCGGCGCCCGGCGGATGCGGCCGAATTCGTGATGCCGACCGAATGCCCGGTGTGCGGCTCGAAGATCGAGCGCCTGCCGGACGAGGCGATCGCGCGCTGCACGGGCGGGCTGTTCTGCCCGGCGCAGCGCAAGCAGGCGCTGTGGCATTTCGCGCAACGCCGCGCGCTCGACATCGACGGCCTCGGCGAGAAGATCATCGACCAGCTCGTCGAGCTGAATCTCGTGCGCACGCCGGCTGACCTGTTCAATCTGGGCTTCGCGACGCTGGCCGAACTCGACCGGTTCGCCGAGAAGTCCGCGCAGAACCTGATCGATTCGCTCGAGAAGGCCAAGCATACGACGCTCGCGCGCTTCATCTACGGGCTCGGCATCCGCCATGTCGGCGAATCGACCGCGAAGGATCTCGCGAAGCATTTCGGCTCGCTGACGCCGATCATGGACGCGTCGATCGAGGAACTGCTCGAAGTCAACGACGTCGGGCCGATCGTGGCCGAGTCGCTCCACCAGTTCTTCGCGGAGGAGCACAACCGGACCGTGATCGAGCAGTTGCGCGCGCCGGGCAAGGTCACGTGGCCCGAAGGGCCGCCCGCGCCGAAGGCGCCGCAGGGCGTGCTGGCCGGCAAGACGGTCGTGCTGACGGGCACGCTGCCGAATCTCACGCGCGATGCGGCGAAGGAGATGCTCGAAGCGGCGGGCGCGAAAGTGGCCGGTTCGGTGTCGAAGAAGACGGATTACGTGGTCGCGGGCGCCGAAGCCGGCAGCAAGCTCGCGAAGGCCGAGGAACTCGGCATCCCCGTGCTGGACGAAGATGGTCTGCACCAACTCCTGGAGGGCAATACGCCATGATTCGCGAGATCCTGAAGATGGGCGATCCGCGCCTGCTCGAAATCGCCCAGCCGGTCGAGCGGTTCGATACACCCGAGCTGCACGAGATCGTCGCGGACATGTTCGAGACGATGCACCACGCGAACGGCGCGGGGCTCGCCGCGCCGCAGATCGGCATCGGGCTGCAGATCATCATCTTCGGCTTCGGCAACAACAAC
This sequence comes from Burkholderia sp. E168m15, assembly GCF_016586105.1. Lineage (NCBI taxonomy): Bacteria > Pseudomonadati > Pseudomonadota > Betaproteobacteria > Burkholderiales > Burkholderiaceae > Burkholderia > Burkholderia sp. E168m15. The sequence continues at coordinate 12 of NZ_BCPO01000062.1, read as the reverse complement.
CGCTACCCGGAT